>JBFIHZ010000019.1:0-23212 GCA_041601535.1 Lysobacterales bacterium
GCAGTGCATGACCTGGAAATGGCCAATGACTGGATGATGTTCAACGCGCGGTTTTCCGGCCGCCGCTACGAGGTGAAGGTACCAGTTGAGGCCGTTCTGGCCATTTATGCCAAGGAAAACGGCCAGGGCATGATGTTTGCGCAGGAAGAGGGCAATCTGCCACCCACCGATCCGGATCCCGGCCCGGGAGATGGCGACGGGCGCCGCTCCCACCTCAAGCTGGTCAAATAAGCAACTGCCTGGCCGCTTCAGACTTCTTCAATCAGCTGACCACTGCTGGTGGCGATGATCACCGTGGCAGGCCGCCCGGGCCGGACCAGTACACTGCTGCCGGTGCGTAAAATGCCTTCGTGAGCGAAATCGAACCGATAACGCAGACCAAAAGCGCTTTGCGTTTCGGTATTGCGTAACTGCACGGCCTCCAGCACCACGGTGTCATCCATCAGTTGCAGCCCGTGTTCGCGGCAGGCCAGCAGGGCCGCCTGCCGGGCGCGTTCCTTGCCCTGCAACAATTTCCACCAGGCCAGGGCGCCAAAGCCGATCAGCAGCAGCAACAGCAGCCCTGTCACCGTGCACCCGATCGGTAGTTTTTCAGCAGTACGTCAACCGCGCCAGTGCCACCGTGCCGGGGCTGGCAGGAAGCAAAGGCGATCACGGCCGGATGCCGGCGTAACAATCCATGGGTCATCAGTTTCAATTTGGGCAGGCTGCGCGATCGCAAGCCCTTGCCATGGATGACTCGAACGGCCCCAAACCCACTCTGCACCGAGCCGTTCAGGAAGCGCAGCAGTACTTCGCGGGCGGTTATTTCGCTCAGGTGGTGCAAATCGATGCAGTCGGCGATGCTGAAATGCCCGCGGCGCAATCGGCGCAACAACCTGGGTGGATATCCCGGCCGCAGAAACAACAGTTCTTCGCCGGTTTCCAGCCCCAGTGGTTCGTCCGGCGGGTCCAAAAGTTCGTGCATCACTCGGGCTTCGTCAAGCTCTCGTTGCACTGGACGGGCAGGTGGTTTGGGCAGGTCATGCAACCGCCGGTTGTCTGACTTTAACGGCGTTACCCCGGACATGGCGTCGCGGAAAACGTCCGTGTCATCGCTATGCTTTTTACGTGATTCCATTTCAGTACCCGGCAATAGCCCGTACAATAGCACCTCTGCGACAAATCCGTCCGGGAAAATACTCAGCTCAATCACCCAGAGGCACACGTGTCAGCAAAAAAAGATGCCATGCATTTATTGGTCAGCAATGACGATGGGATTACCGCGCGCGGCATTCAAGTCCTGTCGGAAAAAATGCGCGAACTCGGCCTGGTAACCATCGTTGCCCCGGATAAAAATCGCAGTGGCGCCAGCAATTCCCTGACCCTGGATGCGCCGATCCGAATCCGTGAGATTGAACCCCAGGTGTTCCGTGTCACCGGTACGCCGTCTGACTGCGTACACATCGCCCTGACCGGCTTGCTGAAGAAGGATCCGGATATGGTGGTTTCCGGCATCAATGCGGGTGCCAACCTGGGGGACGACGTCATTTATTCCGGCACGGTTGCAGCCGCCATGGAAGGACGATTCCTGGGCTTGCCTGCCATCGCCGTGTCGTTGGTATTTGATGAAAAGCCGGTGCATTACGCCACGGCCGCCCAGGCGGTGGCCCTGCTGGTGGAGCGCTTACGGCGGGATCCGCTGCCGGCAGACACCATCCTCAACATCAATGTGCCCGATATTCCCTGGGATGAAATCCGTGGCTTCGAGGTAACGCGTCTGGGCCATCGTCACCGTGCTGAACCCACCGTACGCATGATCGACCCGCGCGGTTTTCCGATGTACTGGATAGGCCCGGCCGGGGCGGAGCAGGATGCCGGCCCGGGTACCGATTTTGATGCGGTGCGGCGTGGTTATGTATCCATTACGCCGATACATGTTGACCTGACACGCTATCAGGCGCTGGAGCAAGTTGCCGGCTGGGTTGCCGATATTCAGCTCGCGGATGTGGAGTCCGGGCGCCGTGCAGCCGCGGCAACCGAGTCTGATGCATGATTCATAAACGCAATTTACACGCCCAGACCCGTGGCATTGGCATGACCTCGCAAGGCACCCGCAACCGCCTGGTGCAGCGGCTGAAAGACAATGGTATCAGTGACAAGCGGGTGCTACAGGCCATTGCCAATACCCCCCGGCATGAATTCGTTGACGAAGCTTTGTCCAGCAGGGCGTATGAAGACACCGCACTGCCCATCGGCCAGAGCCAGACCATTTCCCAGCCATGGATAGTCGCGCGCATGACCGAGACTGTGCTGGACGGAGGCTCGCCGAAGAAAATCCTGGAAATCGGCACAGGTTCCGGCTACCAGGCCGCCATCCTCTCCGGACTGGTTGAGCAGGTGTTCACAGTGGAGCGCATTGAGGAACTGCTCAAGCTGGCCCGCCGCCGGTTTCATCGCCTGCGCCTGAAAAACATCTACACCCGGCATGCCGACGGTCACCAGGGCTGGCCCAGCCAGGCACCGTTTGATGGTATTGTCGTTACCGCTGCGGCCAGTTCGGTGCCGGAAGACCTGCTGGAACAGCTGAAAGTCGGCGGCATCCTGGTCATTCCGGTGGAACGGAACGGCAGTCAGCACCTGCTGTCTATCCGCAGGTTGGAAGAGGGTTACGAGGAGAAACACCTTGGCGCGGTTATTTTCGTACCGATGCTGGGCGGTTTGAACTGACCTTGGCGGCTTGAAATGGTGGAGGCTTCACTCAAAGTGAACTGGCGCATCTGGCAGGGTATGTACGACCGGGTGCTGGCCTGGTCACGCCATCGGAGGGCGCCGGCGATACTGTCCGGGCTGAGCTTTGCCGAGTCCAGTTTTTTTCCCATTCCACCCGACGTGATGCTGGCACCCATGTGCCTGGCCCAGCCGCGCCTTGGCTGGCGCTTCGCGGCGTATTGCACCATCAGTTCGGTGCTCGGTGGCGTGCTGGGTTACCTGGTCGGACGCTGGGCGTTTGTCAGCATTGAAGGATGGCTGCTGGCTTCTGCCTATGCTCCGGTATTTCATCGAGCCGTTGAATCATTTGAAACCTGGGGCATGCTGTATATCCTGCTGGCCGGCTTTACTCCGGTACCCTATAAGATTTTCACCATCAGTGCCGGGGTGGTGGGCATGCCCATGGTGCCGTTTCTGTTGGGCTCGCTGATCGGGCGCGGCGGCCGCTTCTTTCTGGTCGCGGCACTGATCCGTCTGTTGGGTGAACGTGCCGCTGACCGCTTGCGTGCCTGGGTTGATGCCGCAGGCTGGGTGGTTTTAGGCACTGTGGCCATCGCCGCCCTGGCCTGGTGGCTGCTAAGGGGGCCGGCGTGATCCTGCTTCGGACTGGCCTGGTTCTGCTGCTGGGCAGCCTGTTGTACGCCTGTGCCGGACCACCGCCCGCGCCGGTGGAGGACCGCAGCCGCGGCGCCGGCGCATACCAGACAACGCCGGATGGGCATTACCGGGTGCGGCGTGGTGACAGCCTGTATGCCATCGCGTTCAGGTATGGCATTGACTGGCGCGACCTGGCCCGCTGGAATGGCATCGCCTCGCCATATGTCATTCACCCTGAACAGTTGCTCCGGCTGATGCCTGCCGGGGCCACCGGGCCGGCCACGGCGGCTGGCTCAGCTTCTTCCGGGGTGTCGGTGGCCGCGGCACCGCCCGCCTCACGCGCGACAACCCGGCCGCTGGATGCGCCTGATCCTTCTGCGGCTGAGCCACAAAAGCCTGCGGCACAAAAGCCCGGCTCCCCAAGCCCCGGCCCGCAGACTTCAACGGCGCAGACTCGACCGGTGCAGCAGCCAGCTGGTGCCACACCCGCCGCGCAGCCGCCGCCGGGCAGTCAGGCTCCGAGTGGCAGCACCTACAAAATACCCGCCGGCGACCCCGATCGCTGGATATGGCCGACCGAAGGACGCTTGCTCAGCGGTTTTCGCGCCAATGACCCGTCACGCAAAGGCATTGATATTGGCGGCCAGGCCGGCCAGCCGGTGGTGGCCTCGGCCGCCGGGCAGGTGGTTTACAGTGGTAGCGGGCTGATCGGCTATGGAGAACTGATTATTATCAAGCACAGCGACCGGATGCTCAGCGCCTATGCGCACAATCGCAAGCGCCTGGTGACTGAGGGCCAGCATGTGACTGCCGGCGGCCAAATTGCCGAAATGGGCACCAATGACCGTAACCAGGCCTTGCTGCATTTCGAGATACGCGTCAATGGCAGCCCCGAAGACCCCATGCGCTATCTGCCCAAACGGTAAGCTGGGTTATCGAAGAGACTGACAGCCAAAAAAATTTGTGCTAGCGTATTCAGTCCGACTTGCCATCTGCAAGATTAGCGAACGGCCCGGAACCTTTCCACGGGCAAGACGGCCAGGCCGTTCTGCGCTACAACAGCGCATGGGAGGGGGGGATGCACGATGCCCAAACAGGGCACACGGATGTACCCGCACTTCGCACGGATGATGCAAGCCATCCGGTGCCGCCCGCGGCCAAGGCCAACACGGGCCGCAAAACCGGCTCCAGTCGTTCACGCCGACACAGTGGCGATGTAACCCATCTTTACCTGAGTGAAATCGGCCGCGCCAAGCTGTTGACCGCCGCAGAGGAAATCAGTCTTTCGCGAGCGGCCCAGGCGGGTTGTATGGCCAGTCGGCAACGCATGATTGAATCCAATCTCCGGCTGGTGGTAAAAGTGGCGCGAGCCTATACCAATCGCGGCTTGCCGCTGCTCGACCTGGTGGAAGAAGGCAACCTGGGATTGATCCGGGCCGTGGAAAAGTTTGATCCGGATCGCGGCTGCCGCTTCTCCACCTACGCCACCTGGTGGATTCGGCAGTCGGTTGAACGCGCCATCATGAACCAGTGCCGCACCGTCAGGTTGCCGATACACGTGATTCGGGAGCTGGCGGTTCACTTGCGTACATCGCGGGAAATGGAACAAAAGCTTAATCGCAAGCCTACACCTGATGAACTGGCGGCCAAGCTGGACATCGATCCGCACGAAGTGCTGATGTTATTTGAACTGAACGAACCCATATCTTCGGCCGATGAGCCCATCAGCCCGGGTTCCGGGCGCGTGATGCTGGATTCCATTGCCGACGAATACCGTTGCAACCCGGAAGTCAGCTATTCAGAAATTGCTGCAGAGCGGCTGTTGTCCCACTGGCTGGAACAGCTGTCAGCCCAGCAGCGCGAAGTGGTGGAGCACCGCTTTGGTTTGCATGGCCATGGCCGCCGCACACTGGAAGAAGTCGGGCGCTTGATGGGGGTCACCCGTGAGCGGGTGCGGCAGATACAAATGGCCGCCTTGTCCCGTTTACGCGACATTTCACGCAAGGAAGGCTACGCCGAAATACCGTTTATGGACTGATCGGCCGGAAGGCCGTATCAGGCTGAGACCGGCAGCAGTGCTGCCGCTACGCGGCGCTCCTCGGATACCAGCACGTTGAACGTGCGGCAGGCTGCTTGTGTGGTCATGACTTCCACGCCCTGGCCGCGCTGGTAGAACCCCATACTCAATTCCGGTGACAGGAACCGCTGGCGATCGCCGGTGCCAATCAATACAACATCGACCTGCAGTTCCAGCACCGGCCGCAGCAGGGCTGCATTCAGGGAATCGAAGTCGCTGGCCGGCCAGTCGGTGATCAGTTGATCAGCGGAAATGATCAGTGGTCCCTGATACCATTGTTCCTGCACCTGGATGCCTTGTTCGGACACGGCCCGGATAAACAGATGGTCACCGGGTTTTTGCAGGGTCAGGTCCATGGATCAATTCTTTGCAGGCAGCGCGATCACGGGTTTTTCCGGGTTGCGCCGGAACAGGCTGACCACCTGACCGATGTGGTGGACGGTTTCGGCGCCGGTAGCCTTTACGATATCTTCTGCCCAGGCTTTGCGGGTGTCCTTGTCGGCGCGCAGCTTGATCTTGATGAGTTCGTGATGGGTCAGCGCAGTCTCAATTTCAGCCCGTACGTTGTCGGTCAGGCCTTTGTCGGCCACCGTTACAACGGGCGACAATCGGTGCGTCAACCCCCGTAAATACCGGATTTGTTGATTGCTCAAAGACATGCATGGGTTCCTGGTATGTCAAACTGGGCTTAAAGTGCAAAAATCTGCGGTTTTCAGGCCCGCAGGCGGCGAATTCTAACACGTGACGGAAACTCTTGATGGCCAGAAGTAAAAGCAGCAAACGGTGGTTGGCGGAACATTTCGACGACCATTACGTCAAGCAGGCGCAAAAACAGGGTCTGCGGTCGCGTTCCGCGTTTAAATTGCTGGAGTTACAGGAAAAATACCGTCTGATAAAGCCCGGCATGTGCGTGGTGGACCTGGGCTGCGCGCCGGGTGGCTGGAGCCAGGTTGCCGCCCGGGAAACCGCTGCAGGAGGGCGCGTGATAGGCCTGGATATCCTGCCGATGGAACCGCTCGATGGGGTAGAGTTCCTGCAGGGCGATTTCACCGAGGACGAACCGCTGGCCCGCCTCGAATCCTTGCTGGCTGGCCAGAGCGTTGATCTTGTTTTGTCGGATATGGCCCCCAATATGAGCGGTATGGCGGCGATTGATCAGGCCAAAGCCATGTACCTCGCCGAACTGGCATTGGAGTTTGTCCGTTCGCAATTGAAACCTGGCGGCGATTTTCTGGTCAAGGTATTTCATGGCGAGGGTTTTGATGCCTATGTTCGCGAAGTACGCCCACTGTTTGATAAAGTGATCGTACGCAAGCCGGATGCATCGCGGCCGCGCAGCAGGGAAGTGTACTTGCTGGCCCGTGCCTGCAAGGCACCAAGCCAGGCAACATAATTTGGCGGTTACAGGCCCTGCAGGTGCAGTGCTGACAGGCCGCTTGAGAGGACAGAGATTTGAACGACATTGCCAAGAACCTGCTTACCTGGGCGATTATTGCCATCGTGCTGGTATCCATCTTCAATCACTACGCCAGTGTCAGCAATGTGCCTGATTCGCTGAGCTATTCACAGTTTCTTGAAAATGTCCGCAATGGCCAGGTGGCCCAGGTGCGTATCGAGAGCACGGGTAACGGCAACCAGATTACCGGCCGCAGCACCGATGGCAATGAGTTCACCACCTTCGGCATGCCCGATGCCCGCCTGGTTGATGACCTGATTGAAAACAAGGTCGAGATCACCGCAGTGCCGCCGGCCGGCCGTTCGGTGCTGGTGGAACTGATTCTCGGCATCGCCCCGATACTGCTGCTGATCGGCGTGTGGATTTACTTTATGCGCCAGATGCAGGGTGGCGGTGGCGGCCGCGGCGCGATGTCGTTTGGTAAAAGCCGGGCAAAATTACAGGGTGAGGACCAGGTCAAGGTCACATTTGCCGATGTTGCCGGCGTGGAAGAGGCCAAGGAAGAAGTCAGTGAGTTGGTCGAATTCCTGCGCAACCCGGGTAAATTCCAGAAACTCGGCGGACACATTCCGCGCGGCGTGCTGATGGTGGGTTCGCCAGGCACGGGTAAAACCCTGCTGGCCAAGGCCATTGCCGGCGAGGCCAAGGTGCCGTTCTTTTCCATTTCCGGCTCCGACTTTGTGGAAATGTTCGTCGGCGTCGGCGCTTCGCGCGTGCGCGACATGTTCGACCAGGCCAAGAAACATGCGCCGTGCATTATCTTTATCGATGAAATTGACGCGGTTGGCCGTCATCGCGGCGCTGGCCTGGGTGGTGGCCATGATGAACGCGAGCAGACCCTGAACCAGTTGCTGGTGGAAATGGACGGGTTTGAAGGGGGTGAGGGCGTCATCGTCATTGCCGCCACCAACCGTCCGGATGTGCTGGATCCGGCGCTGCTGCGCCCCGGCCGTTTTGACCGCCAGGTGGTGGTTCCGCTGCCCGATATCCGCGGCCGCGAAGCCATCCTGAAAGTACATCTGCGCAAGGTTCCGCCCAGTGATGACGTCAATCCCAAGGTAATCGCGCGCGGAACACCGGGTTTCTCCGGTGCGGACCTGGCCAACCTGGTTAACGAGGCGGCACTGTTTGCCGCGCGCGACAACGCCCGCACCGTGACCATGGACCACCTGGACCGGGCCAAGGACAAGATCATGATGGGCACCGAAAGACGCTCCATGGTGATGTCTGAAAAAGAAAAGAAACTTACCGCTTATCACGAGGCCGGGCACGCCATCGTCGGCCGGCTGGTGCCGGAACACGACCCGGTATACAAAGTCACCATCATCCCCCGTGGGCGCGCACTGGGCGTGACCATGTTCCTGCCCGAGCAGGACAAATACAGCATTTCGCGCAAGCAACTGGACAGCCAGCTGGCATCACTGTTTGGCGGCAGGGTGGCTGAGGAAATCGTCTACGGTACGGAAAACGTCACCACCGGTGCCTCTAACGACATCGAGCGGGCAACCAATATTGCACGCAATATGACCACCAAGTGGGGCCTGACCGAGAAACTGGGGCCGCTGACTTATGCCGAGGACGAAGACGAGGTATTCCTGGGCCGTTCGGTTACACAGCACAAGCACGTATCGGATGAGACAGCGCGCCTGATTGACGTGGAAATCCGCCAGATCATTGAAGCTGCGCATAACCGTGCCCGTGAATTGCTGGAAAGCCATATGCAGCAGTTGCACCTGATGGCCGATGCGCTGATGAAGTATGAAACCATCGATGGCAAGCAGATCGACCAGATCATGAACGGGCACGAGCCGGATCCGCCCGAGGGCTGGAATGACAGCGATCCGGGTCAACCCGTCGGCGAAACTGCCGGCCAGGAGGATGATCCGTCGCCCATCGGCGGACCGGCAGAGCAGGTTTGAGCCACGGGTCCGGGGCAGCCACGCATCGCAAAGAGCCTGCGGGGCGCGGCTGCTAGAACCAGCCGGGCCCGGTTGAGGATTCCGTATGCTACTGGCTGAGCAGATCGCGGCGCCAAAGCGCCCCTTGATCATGGGCGTGCTGAATCTCACACCCGATTCCTTTTCTGATGGCGGGCAGTGGTCCGATACGGACAGCGCCGTGCGTCATGCCGTCGATATGGCGGCCAACGGCGCAGACATCATTGACATTGGCGGGGAATCCACCCGGCCGGGCGCTCAGGCCGTGCCTTTGCAGGACGAGTTGCGCCGGGTTATCCCGCTGCTGCAGCGCCTGCATGCCGAGCTGGACACGCCCATTTCCGTGGATACCAGCAAACCCGAAGTGATGCAGGCTGCCGTCGATGCCGGTGCGGCCATGCTCAATGACGTCTATGCCTTGCGTGCTCCCGGCGCGCTGCAGGCGGCTGCTGCGCTGCAGGTTCCGGTTTGCCTGATGCACATGCAGGGCGAACCACGGGATATGCAAAAAGATCCGCAGTACGCCGATGTCAACCGCGAGGTTTCCGGTTTCCTGCTGAAGCGGGCAGAAGCCTGCCGCCAGGCCGGCATCGCCGAGCATCACCTGGTGCTGGATCCGGGTTTCGGGTTTGGCAAAAGCCTGCAGCATAATATTGCACTGTTCCGCGGTCTGCCCGCACTGGTAGCGCTGGGCTACCCCGTGTTGGTTGGCGTTTCCCGCAAATCCATGCTGGGGCAGATCACCGGCCGCCCGGTCACGCAGCGCGCCACCGCATCGGCAGCCGCTGCGCTATTGGCGGCCCGCGCTGGCGCCCGCATCCTGCGGGTGCACGATGTGGCGGAAACCTTTGACGCGCTGAAGGTTCTGGCTGTGCTTGATGCTGAAATTCACGCTGAACCCACCGCCTCAGGTTAAAATCACCTTTATGGACAAAAAATACTTCGGAACGGATGGTGTGCGCGGCCAGGTTGGCGTCGCCCCCATCACCGCCGACTTCATGCTGCGCCTGGGCCGCGCCGCCGGTGCCGTGCTGGCCAGGGGCGACAAACGCGCGGTGGTGATCGGCAAGGACACACGGATTTCCGGTTATATGTTTGAATCGGCGCTGGAGGCCGGCCTGGCCGCCGCGGGCGCCAATGTGTTGCTGCTGGGCCCGATGCCAACGCCGGCGGTGGCTTACCTTACCCGCACGCTGTATGCCTGTGCCGGTATTGTTATTTCCGCCTCACATAACCCCTACCTCGATAACGGCATCAAGTTCTTTTCCGCCGAAGGCGAAAAATTGCCCGATGATGTTGAGCGGGCCATTGAGCAGGAGCTGGACCAGCCGTTCAGCACGGCCGACGCAGGCAGCCTGGGCAAGGCGTCACGGGTGGATGATGCTGCGGGCCGTTATATCGAGTTCTGCAAGGGCACCATTCCTTTCGGCACTTCGCTGGGCGGGTTGAAAATTGCGCTGGATTGCGCCAATGGCGCAACCTACAAGGTGGCGCCGGCAGTGCTGCGGGAGCTGGGCGCGAAAGTGTTCGCCGTTGCCGATGAACCCGATGGCATGAACATCAATGATGCCTGCGGCTCTACCTCGCCGCAGCTGATGCAGGCAGAAGTAGGACAACGTGGCGCGGACCTGGGCATCGCCCTGGACGGGGACGGTGACCGGGTGGTGATGGCCGATCAGCACGGCCAGCTGGTGGACGGCGACGATTTGCTGTACATCCTGGCGGTGGCAGCAAAGCGCGCTGGCACGCTGAAGGGTGGTGTTGCCGGTACCGTCATGACCAATTTTGGCCTGGAGCTGGCCTTTCGCAACCTGGGCATTCCGTTTGAGCGCACACCGGTAGGCGACCGGCACATTCACCGCGCGCTGAAGCGCAATGGCTGGCGCCTGGGGGGTGAAACCTCGGGGCATTTGCTGTGCCTCGATCGCACCAGTACCGGGGACGGTATTGTTTCTGCCTTGCAGGTGCTGGAGGTAATGGTGCGCACCGGTAAAAGCCTGGCCGAACTCAGGCAGGGGTTTGAAAAGTTTCCCCAGACCATGATCAACGTCCCTGTGGGTGTTGACGGGCGTCAGAAACTGGGCAATTCGGGGCGTATTCAGTCTGCCGTGAAAGACATCGAAACGGAGCTCAATGGCATGGGCCGGGTGATCTTGCGGCCATCCGGCACCGAGCCGCTGATCCGGGTGACACTGGAGGGTTCCGACTCGGGTCAGGTCAACCGCCTGGCACAGCAACTGGCGGACACGGTGCGCGAAGAGCTCAGCGGCTAGGCTGCTATTGGCGGCGTTTCAGCCGCCGTCGAGCACGCCCAGTTCCCGGCCTACTTTGGTAAACGCCTGCACCGCCCGGTCAAGCTGATCGCGCTGGTGCGCCGCGGACAGCTGAACGCGGATGCGCGCCTCACCTTTCGGCACCACCGGGAAGAAAAATCCAATCACGTAAATGCCTTCCTGCAACAGCCGGCTGGCGAATTCCTGCGCCAGCGGAGCGTCATACAGCATGACCGGAACGATGGGGTGGATGCCGGGCTTGATATCAAAACCCGCGTCGGTCATGGCCTGGCGGAAATAGCCCGTATTGTCCTCCAGGCGGTCGCGCAGTTCCGTATTTGCATCCAGCATGCCAAACACCCGGATTGAAGCTGCTACCAGCGGCGGTGGCAGGGTGTTGGAAAACAGATAAGGGCGGGAACGCTGACGCAATAAATCGATAATGGGTTGCCGGCCGGTGGTGAAGCCGCCCGAGCCGCCGCCCAGGGCCTTGCCCAGCGTGGAGGTGAAAATATCAATCTTGTCCATCACCCCGTGGTATTCGGCTGAACCACGGCCGGTCGGACCAATAAACCCGGTGGCGTGGCTGTCGTCGATCATCACCAGTGCATCGTATTGTTCCGCCAGCCGGGTGATCTGATCCAGAGGCGCAATGAATCCATCCATGCTGAACACGCCATCGGTGACAATCAGGCGCCGCCTGCAATGCTGGGTCGCCTGCAGCTTGCTCTCCAGGGCCGCCATATCACTGTTTGGGTAACGATGGCGCTCGGCCTTGCACAGGCGGATGCCATCGATGATGGACGCATGATTCAGTGCGTCGGATATGATCGCATCTTCCGCATCCAGCAGGGTTTCGAACAGGCCGCCATTGGCATCGAAACAGGAGGTGTACAGGATGGTGTCCTCGGTACCAAAGAAAGCCGCAATGGTGTGTTCCAGTTGCTTGTGCAAATCCTGGGTGCCGCAGATAAAACGCACGCTGGCCAGGCCGAAACCGTGGTCGTCCAAGGCCTGGTGGGCTGCCGCGATCACTTCGGGATGGTCTGCCAGCCCAAGGTAATTATTGGCGCAGAAATTCAGCACCTCACCCCCGCCCGCCACATTTATGGACACGTTTTGCGGGCTGGTGATGATACGTTCCTGCTTGTACAGGCCGGCCTGCCGGATTTCCTGCAGTGTTTCCAGTACCTGGCTCAAATCACGGCCTGATGTCTGTTTCGTCATGGTTCAAATCTCCCCTGTCCAGTCACAGACCACTTTGCCGCATTCGCCCGCGCGCATCAGCTGGAAGCCCTGTTCAAAATCACTGATTGAAATATGGTGGGTCAGCGCCCGCTGCAATGGAAACCCGGTGAGCACCATCTGCGTCATCTTGTACCAGGTTTCATACATGCGGCGGCCGTAAATGCCGTGCAGCTCCAGCCCCTTGAAAATGATCTGGTCCCAGTCGCAGCCGGTTCCTTCGGGCAACAGGCCAAGCAAGGCGACTTTACCGCCGTGATACATGTGGTGCAGCAGGTCGTTAAAAGCAATCGCATTGCCGGACATTTCCAGTCCCACGTCAAAGCCGTCAATTTTCAGTTCCCGCACCACGTCGGCAATGGATTCGTTGCGCACGTTGATGGTGCGGTTGGCACCCATTTCCCGGGCCAGCCCGAGACGGTAATCATTCACATCGGTAATGACCACGTGGCGTGCGCCCACGTGTCGGCAAATTCCGGCCGCGATGATGCCGATCGGGCCGGCGCCGGTGATCAGTACGTCCTCTCCGACCAGGTCGAACTGCAGGGCACAGTGTGCCGCATTGCCAAACGGATCGAAAAAGGCCGCCAGTTCCGGTTTGATGTCTTTCGGGATGGGCCACAGGTTGGAAGCAGGTACGACCACGTACTCGGCAAACGCGCCATTTCGGTTCACGCCAATACCGATGGTGTTGGGACACAGGTGCGGTTTGCCGGCGCGGCAATTGCGACAATGGCCGCACACCACGTGGCCTTCGGCGGAAACCCGGTCGCCTTCTGCGTACCCGGTGACGCCGGCACCCAGGCGTTCTATTCGGCCGACGAACTCATGGCCGATCACCAGCCCCTGTTTGATGGTTTTGCGGGCCCAGTCATCCCAGTTGTAGATGTGCACGTCGGTGCCGCAGATGGCGGTTTTTTCCAGCCGGATTAATACTTCATTGGTGCCGGGGGTGGGTACGGGTACCTGCTCCATCCAGATTCCGGGTTCGGATCTGGATTTCACCAGGGCACGCATGGTCTGGCTCATGGTCACTCCTGAAAACGAGATGGCGGCATCCCCGGAGCCGGGTCATCCGGCGCAGGGCGCGGCACAGTATAACCGACTGTAATGCCGTCGAAACGTAGCAGTGGCATCGACTTGAGTGTATTCTACGCGGTTCTCCGGAACGGTTTGGGCGATGTGCTTGATTTATATACCCCGTTCCCCGAATTTTGAGACCCATATGAACGGCAAACTGTATATCAAGACCCACGGCTGCCAGATGAACGAGTACGATTCCGCCAAAATGCGGGACGTGCTGCAGGCATCGCATGGCCTGGAACTGACCGACCGCGAGGAAGAGGCTGACGTCATCCTGATCAATACCTGTTCCATCCGCGACAAGGCGCAGGAAAAGGTGTTTTCCCAACTGGGCCGGTGGAAGAAACTCAAGCGCAACAAGCCCTCCGTAGTGATTGGCGTGGGCGGCTGTGTCGCCAGCCAGGAAGGCAAGGCGATTATTGATCGCGCGCCATTCGTGGATATGGTATTCGGGCCGCAAACCCTGCACCGTTTACCGGCCATGCTGGATACCGTCAAGCAGTCCGGCCGCGCCGCGGTGGATATCTCCTTTCCTGAAATCGAGAAATTTGACCATCTGCCAGAACCGGGCGCGCAGGGTCCCACGGCCTTCGTATCGGTTATGGAAGGCTGCAGTAAATATTGCACATTTTGCGTGGTGCCTTACACCCGCGGTGAGGAAGTCAGCCGGCCCTTTGATGATGTCATTGCCGAATGCGCCATGCTGGCTGGCAAGGGCGTGCGTGAAATCAATCTGCTGGGGCAAAACGTTAATGCCTACCGCGGCCCGATGCACGATGGCACCATCGCTGACCTGGCCCTGTTGATTCATTATGTTGCCGCCATTGAAGGTATAGACCGCATCCGCTTCACCACCTCGCATCCAGTGGAGTTTTCAGCCAGCCTGACCGATGCATTCGGTGAAGTGCCGGAACTGGCCAATTATTTGCACCTGCCGGTGCAAAGCGGTTCAGACCGGGTATTGGGCCTGATGAAACGCGGCCACACGGTACTGGAGTACAAGCAAAAAATCCGCCGGCTGCGCGAACAACGGCCGGATATCAGCCTGTCTTCCGATTTTATCGTGGGTTTTCCGGGCGAAACCGACAAGGACTTCGAAGACACACTGAAACTGATCGAGGAACTGCAGTTTGATCAAAGCTTCAGTTTCATCTTCTCGCCCCGTCCTGGCACACCGGCGGCCAATCTGCCGGATGATTTGCCGCTGGAGGTCAAAAAGCAGCGGCTGGCCCGCTTGCAGGCGCTGGTCAATCGCCAGGCGGAAGCCATCAGCCAGGGCATGGTGAACAGCGTGCAGCGCGTACTGGTTGAAGGGCCGAGCAAGAAGAACCCCAGGCAACTGGCGGCGCGCACGGAAAACAACCGGGTGGTGAACTTCGATGGGCCACAGCGTCTGGTGGGGCAGTTTGTCGATGTATTGATCACGGAAGCACTGAGCCACTCATTGCGTGGCCGCGTGCTGACCGATGACGTGGACATTGGCGGCAGCACCGCTGCGGTAGCCTGAAGCGCGACCATGACGGAACGCATAACGCTGGAACTGGAGCCGGCAGACACCCTGCGCCTGGCCAACCTGTGCGGCCAGTTCGACGCCCATCTCAAGCAGATCGAAGCGCGTCTGAACGTGGTGATTTTCTGCCGCGGCAACCTGTTCACCATTGAAGGTGGACAAACGGAAACCCGCGCAGCGAGACGTTTGCTGCGCAATCTGTACAAGCTCAGCGAATCCGAGGTTCTGACTCCGGAACTGGTTAACCTGCATTTGCAGGAATCCGGCATGGCGGAATTGGCGGACGGGCCGGGGGGTGTGGACGCCGGCCAGGACCCGGGCATCAAGACCAAGCGGGGTATCATTCGTGGCCGTGGCCCCAATCAGAAGAAATATCTGCGCAATATCGCTTCCCACGCGATCAATTTCGGGGTGGGACCCGCAGGCACCGGTAAAACCTATCTGGCGGTAGCCTGCGCGGTAGGTGCGCTGCAGCAGGACAGCATTCAGCGCATCGTGCTGGTGCGCCCGGCAGTGGAAGCCGGCGAACGGCTGGGTTTCCTGCCCGGTGACATGGCACAAAAGGTAGACCCGTATTTGCGGCCCTTGTATGACGCATTGTATGAAATGCTTGGCTTTGAACGCGTTGCCACGCTGATCGACCGCAATGTTATCGAGGTGGCGCCGCTGGCGTTTATGCGTGGCCGCACACTGAATGATGCTTTCGTGATCCTGGACGAGGCGCAGAATACCACCCGCGAGCAGATGAAAATGTTCCTGACACGCATCGGCTTTGGTTCGACTGCGGTGGTCACCGGTGATATTACCCAGATCGACCTGCCCAATAAGCACATGTCCGGACTGAAACATGCCATGCAGATACTGGAAGGTGTCAAGGGTATCAGCGTCAGTCTGTTCAGTGCCAGTGACGTGGTCCGTCACCCCATCGTGCAGCATATCGTGGAAGCCTACGACGCTGAAAAAACCACGGACGATGATTGAACTCGACATCCAGAATGCCAGCAAGGATGCGGCCATCCCGGATGCCCAACTGCTGCAGCAGTGGGTGGTGGCGGCTTTGCAGGGCCAGTCGGAGGCCCAGCTGACCGTGCGTATCGTGGACCTTGATGAAAGCGCCGAACTGAACCAGCGCTTTCGCCACAAACAGGGTCCGACCAATGTGCTTTCCTTTGCCGCGGAACTGCCGCCCGAAATTGAGGTTCCCTACCTCGGTGACCTGGTCATTTGTGCCCCATTGGTGGTCAGTGAGGCGGCCGAGCAGGGCAAGCAGGTGCTGCATCACTGGGCTCACCTGGTGATACACGGAGTGCTGCATCTGCTGGGCCACGATCATCAGCACGAGGCGGAAGCACAAGCCATGGAACAGCTGGAGATCAGCCTGCTGAACCGACTCGGCATAGACAACCCGTATGAGGCAGCCGGATGAACTGTGCTGACCCGTTCAAAAAAGACTGGAATACCGGCCCGCGCACCCCTATATTCGGGGGTGACGCGAATGGCGTTGCCAGCATTTCCCCGGTTTTTGGCCCAGAAAATCACGCCAGGCCCGGGTAAGCATCATGAGTGAAGACCAATCGAGCAACGGTTCCGGGCGAAAATCCTGGGTCGAGAGAATCGGCAAGGCATTTTCCAATCTGCCCCGGAACCGCGACGAACTGAAAGAATTTCTGCAGGAAACCTGTGAACAGGGGGTTTTGGACAGCGATGCCCTGGCCATGATGTACGGTGCCCTGGAAGTGTCGGAAACCCAGGCCCGCGACGCCATGATCCCGCGCTCACAAATGGTGGTCGTGCCACATACCATGGACCTGGCAGCAATATTGCCGCGCATCATTGAATCCGGACATTCCCGCTTTCCGGTCATTGGCGAAGACAAGGACGAAGTGGTTGGTATTTTGCTGGCCAAGGACCTGCTGCCGTATGTTGCCGCGGCCAATGACCAGTTTGATCTGAATGCTGCCATCCGGCCGGCCGTACTGATTCCGGAAAGCAAGCGGCTGAACATGTTGCTGCGCGATTTCCGCGCCAGTCGCAATCACATGGCCATCGTGGTCGACGAGTATGGCGGCGTTTCCGGACTGATTACCATCGAAGATGTGCTGGAAGAAATTGTCGGTGACATCGACGATGAATATGACCCGCTGGAAGAGGCCCTGGTGGTACCCCTGGGGCCCAACCGCTACCAGGTCCAGGCCTTGACCCCGATCGATGAACTTAACGAAGCGATAGACAGCAACTTCAGCGATGAGGACTACGGCACCATTGGCGGCTTGCTGATGGCTGAGTTCGGCCGTGTGCCGGATTTTGATGACGTGGTGGTGCTGGATGACCGCTGGGAATTTCGCGTCACCCGGGCGGACAGCCGGCGGATTGTTACGCTGGAATTGAATGTTTTCAACTGAATCTGAAGCCCTGTGCCCGGCTGCTCGCACGCGCTGATGCGTTGCCTGTTTGTGCTGCTGCTGGCCGCACTCAGCGTGTTGCCCGCGTCGCTGGCCGCCCAGTCACGCACACAGGTCCCGCCAGTGGAAACAGCCTCGCCTGAAATCTGGCTGGTGACGTATGGGCCAGGGGAAATTTACTGGCAACGCTTTGGGCACAATGCCATCTGGGTGCGCGATACGGGCCTTGGGCTCGATCACGTCTTCAACTTTGGTTTTTTTGATTTCGCCCAGGAAAATTTCCTGTTGCGCTTCCTGCAGGGCCGCATGCTGTATTTCTCGGCTGCGCAGCCCGCCCAACTTGAATTTGCCCAGTATATTGATGATAACCGTTCCATCCGGGCCCAGCGGCTGGCGCTGACGCCGGCACAGTCATTGCAACTGACCGAGTACCTGGTGGGTGAGGTACAGCCTGATAAACGCGACTACCTGTACGATTATTACCTCAACAACTGTTCTACCCGGGTGCGGGATGCCATCGATTTGGCGCTGCACGGGCAGTTGCGGGACCGGTTTGGCGCGCAAGCTGCCGCGCAAAACTGGCGTGATCATACCCGCCGGCTCACCCAGGCGGACTTCTGGTTATATCTGGGGCTTGAGGTTGGCCTGGGTTCCCCGGTGGATGCAACGATCAGCCGCTGGGACGAGTTTTTCATTCCCGCCGAGCTGGCCGATGGCCTGACCGGACTTGAAACCGCCGGAGTCATGCTGGTGCAGGAAGATGTCATGCTGTTTCAGTCCACCGCGGCCGAGCCACCGGCCAGGGCGCAAACCCGCTGGCCATATTACCTGTTGATACCGGCGGGGGCGCTGCTGGCCGCCTGGCTGCTGGCTCGCCTGTTTCGACGCCTCACGCCGTTGGCGCTGGCCCGAACCTGGTTGATATTCGCCGCTGTGGTGGGCGTGTCGCTGGTGTTTTTCTGGTGTTGCACCGATCACGCCGTTGCGCGCAACAACTTCAACCTGATGCTGTTCAACCCCTTGTGGATGTTGTGCCTGGCTGGCAGGCGCTGGTGGCCGGGTGTGGCCCGGCTGGTGCTTGCCGTGGGCGTGCTGGCCCTGGTCGGGCAGGTCTGGCAATACAACGCCGATGTGCTGGCAGCTTTTCTGCCACTGAACCTGGCGGCGGCATGGATATTGCTTCGGTCTGCGTCAACAAGCCCTCACAGCCGCAGCACTTAATCGCCGATTTCCGCCAGCAACTCAGCCTGCTGCTCCTGCAGCAGGGGGTCTACCAGCACATCCAGCTGGCCTGCCAGGATTTCATCCAGTTTGTACAGTGTGAGATTGATGCGGTGATCTGTCACCCGTCCCTGCGGGTAGTTGTACGTGCGGATGCGTTGCGAACGGTCACCGCTGCCCACCTGCAAGCGGCGCGCTTCGGCCTGTTCGGATTGTTGCCGGCTGTGTTCCGCTTCCAGCAGGCGGGCCTGTAACAGCGACATGGCGCGTGCACGGTTTTTATGCTGCGATCGCTCCTGCTGACATTCGATCACGATTCCGCTGGGCAAGTGAGTAATCCGGATGGCCGAATCGGTCTTGTTGACGTGCTGTCCGCCGGCACCGGATGAGCGGTAGGTGTCGATGCGTAAATCAGCAGGGTCAATGTCTATTTCTTCAAGCTGCCGGGTTTCCGGCAGGATGGCCACGGTGCAGGCTGAAGTATGAATCCGGCCCTGGGATTCAGTTTCCGGAACGCGTTGCACCCGGTGAGTGCCGGATTCGAATTTCAGCCGGGAAAACGCGCCCAGGCCCTCCACCAGGGCGATCAGTTCCCTGAACCCGCCATGCTCACCGTGATTCTGACTGATGATTTCAATATTCCAGCCTTTGCTCTCGGCATACTTCTGGTACATGCGGAACAGGTCGCCGGCAAAAATGGCGGCTTCATCCCCGCCGGTACCGGCCCGGATTTCCAGAAAAATATTGCTTTCATCGTTGGGATCCTGGGGCAGCAACAGCAACTGCAATTCCCGCTCCAGCCGCTCAATGATGGCGTCGTGCGTATCGAGTTCTTCTTGCGCCAGCCGGCGCATCTCTGGATCCGGTTCACGCAGCATCTGTTGTGCCTCGCTGACTGCGGCCGCAGCCGTTTTCCACTGCTGCCAGGTTTGCACTACCGGCTCCAGCTGGGCGTACTCACGCGACAGATCGCGAAACCGGCCCGCCTGGGAAAACACATCGGGTTGGGCCAGCAAGAGTGCTATTTCTTCGTAGCGTTCCGCCACCTGACGCAGTCGATTTTGAATGGATTCTTTCATTCGTCCGGCTCGTGTGTATCGTTTCTGAAAATCCAGTCGGCGGCCCGCAGGATTTCGTAACGCTGTTCTTCAGCGGCTTCACGCAGGCGCTGGCTGGGTCCGTGCAGAATTCGTTTGGTCAATGTATTGGCCAGTTGCTCCAGCACACGTTCAGGCTCGTGTCCGGCCTGCAACCGTTTCAGCGCGCGTTGCACCAGCTCTTCTTCCTGCCCATGTGATTCCGCGCGGATGCGTTTCAGCGAGCGCGCTGCGCGGATGCCCGCCAGCCAGCGCATGAAACGGGTTACATTGTGTTCCAGTTCCTGGCTGGCTGCCTCGGCCGCGGCGCTGCGTTGCTGCAGGTTTTCATCCACCACCTGCTGCAGGTCATCAATGGTATACAGATAAACATCGTCCAGTCCGGCGACTTCGGGAGCGATATCGCGTGGAACTGCGATATCCACCAGGAACATGGGCCGGTGGCGCCGTTTGCGCAAGGCCTGCCGCACCTCGGAAAGGTTGATCACAGGCTCGTGGCTGGCAGTGGAGCTGATCAGTATGTCGGCGCGCGGCAAAACCTCTGCAAGCTGGTCCAGCGTGGTGGCGCGGGCGTTGAGCTCATGCGCCAGCGCCGCCGCACTTTCCATGCTGCGGTTGACGATCTCGATCTGCGTGATGCCCTGTTCGATCAGGTGTTTGCCGCACAATCGGATCATTTCTCCGGCACCCACAAGCACGACGTTCTGACGCGCCAGGTCGCCGAATATCTGCCGCGCCAGCACCACTGCGGTGTAGGCGACCGATACCGGGTGGGAACCGATACCGGTGTTGCTGCGCACGGATTTGGCCGCCGAAAAGGAATGTTGGAACAGGCGATCCAGAACGCGCCTGGCACCGCCGGCATCGCGTGACACCTGCCAGGCCTCTTTCAGCTGGCCGAGTATTTGTGGTTCTCCCAATACCAGTGAGTCCAGCCCTCCGGCTACCCTCATCAGGTGGCGTACGGCCTGTTCGCCGGAGTGCAGGTAGAAGTGCTGGTCCAGCTGCCCGGCAGGCAGGTGATTGATATCATGCAGCCACTGCAACAGCGTTTGTTCGGTGTGCGCTTCACCCAGACAGTAAATTTCGGTACGGTTGCAAGTTCCCAGGATAACGGCTTCTTCGATACCCTCCAGCTGTATCAGCTGTTTGATCCGGGTTTCGTACTCCGGACGGTTGATCGCCACCTTCTCCCGGATATCAACCGGTGCCGTGTGATGACTGATTCCAAGTGCGATAAGGGGCATGGTTGCGGACGGCTTAGACAGCCCCGGATTGGGCGCGGGCGCAGATTCTGCGACTGGAGTGGGGTAATATCAAGTGCGGGAATGGCGTCTCGCCTTTGATCAAACTATTCTGTTTCGACATTGTCATGAAATAATGACTCGTTTTCGCTCTCCAATTGATCCAGGTATTGTTTCATGATTCGACCCTTTATTGTTGTTCCAATGGTTCTGTTTATTGCCGCCGCGTGCGCAGCGCAGGTGCAATCGGACGGTCCGGAGGAAAAAGCGCAACCGCCGGCGGTTGCGGAACCCGAACGTCAGCAGCAGGCGGCGGAGGCTACTGCCGCGCCCACCGACTCCGAAGTGATGTACCGGGTTTTCGCCGCAGAACTGCTCGGCAATGAGGGTGATCTGCAGGGTGCCGTGGGCGAATATCTGGAAGCGGCAATGGAATCTGATGATCCCGCCATTGCGATGCGTGCCACCCGGGTGGCATTCGCCGCGCAGGCCTGGCAACAGGCGTCCATGGCGGCCGATCGCTGGGCCTATCTCGACCCGGAAAATATCGCCGCGCGCGAATCAGCCGCTTTGTCCATGCTGGCCACGGCCGACTACGCCGCGGCCGAGTTGCAGCTGCAGCGTTTGCTGGAGTTAAGCGCGGACAAGGAGCAGGCCTGGTCTGCCATTTCCAGCTTGCTTGGCCGGTCAGCCAGCCCGGAAAAAGCCATGAAGGTGCTGTCCAACCTGTTGGAAGCCGCGGGTGAGCAGAGCAGCAGCGCGGCCGGCTTGCATGCTCAAAGCCAGCTGGCGGTGCGCCTGGGCGACCTGGCCCGCGCCTATAGCCTTGCGCAGCAGGCCGTGGCAATACAGCCCGAGCGTGTTGAATTTCTTGCCTGGGCGGGACGTCTGGCCCTCAACCAGGGCAATATGGCCGAGGGACTGGATTATTTCCGCCAGGCCTGGGAACAACAGCCGGATGACCACGATCTGACCCTGGCTTATGCGGACCTGCTGGCCCGTGACGGCCAGGAACAGGCGGCCCGCGACTTGCTGGTCAATATGCAACAGTCGCCCGACGTGATGCTGACGCGCATCCTGTTTGAGCTCGGTGCGAAGAAAATAGATGCGGCCATGGCCCTGTACGAGCAGTTCAAGACCATGACCTTTGATGATGCCCAGTTGCAGGCGTTTTACCTGGCGCAATCCGCCGAGGCGGTGGACCGGACAGCCGAAGCCATCACGTTTTATGGCCAGGTTGAGGACCATGATCTGGCCATTGAGGCGGCAGTGCGGCGTGCCGAACTCACTGCGGCTATGGGTGATATGACCGGTGCCCGCAATATACTGGCCACGCTGAGAGTGCATTCGGACCAGGCAGTGGTGGAAGAGTCCTGGTTGACCGAGGCCAGGATTCTGCAGCAGCGCGGGCTGAACGATCAGGCATTCGAGGTTTTGAGCGCGGCCTTGCAGCAATTGGGCCAGTCCATACCGATCCGCTATTCGCATGCCTTGCTGGCAGCTGAAGCAGGCCAGACGGAAGTGGCCGAGCAGGATCTGCGTTTCATACTGTCCGAGCAGCCGGAAAACGTGGCCGCCCTCAATGCCCTGGGGTACACGCTGGCAGACCAGACGGAACGCTACGACGAAGCGGAAGACCTGATCCGGCAGGCATTTGCGCTGCAACCCAATGACGCATCCATCACCGACAGCATGGGTTGGGTGGCCTACCGGCAGGGCAGGCTGGCCGAAGCGGTGGCTTATCTGCGCAAGGCCTGGGAACTGGATCATAACGCCGAAATTGCCGCGCACCTGGGTGAAGTCCTGTGGCAACAGGGGGAGCACGATGCCGCGCGGCAAGCCTGGGCGGAAGGCATGCAGGCGGACCCGGAAAACCGTACTCTGCTCGAAACCATGCAACGGCTGGATTCCGCAGATTGAACAGGTGGGCTGAGTTGTGAGGGCGTCACCACACCAACACCGGGCGGGTCAACAAGCGCTGGCACGGTACCTGACCGTAGCAGCCTGGCAATGCCGTGCCGCCACCCGGCGGAAGGCTGCGGCCTGGCCGCTTGCCTGGCTGGCGGTGCTACTGTTGAGTGGACTCGGCGCATGTTCCACGGTCAGGCACCCAAGCACCGAAAATTCCGCCCAGTTGCACGCCTATGCGCAGCGCGTCAACCAGATCAGCACACTGAATAACTGGTCGCTGGATGGGCGGCTGGCTATCAGCGACAGCAAGGATGGCGGCAGTGGCCGGCTGCAATGGCAGCAGCACGATAGCGCCACCCACATATCCTTTCGTGGCACCATGGGCAAAGGCGCCTGGCAGCTTCATGC
>JBFIHZ010000020.1:0-23133 GCA_041601535.1 Lysobacterales bacterium
ACCAACCGGTCCGGGCGGCCAGGCCGAAGCAGGCGCCGCCTGATGCAGGCCAGCCGCTACGAGCAGGCCAAATTGGCCGGAGAAAAACTGCATCATTTCCACGGCGGTCTGCGGCTGCGTCATAACAAAAAAATTGCCTGCCAGACCCCGCTGGAGCTCGCCCCGTTACCGCCACGCCTGTCCATTCCACTGTTACAACATGCCGGCAGTGAAGCCACTCCGCTGGTGCAGGTCGGCCAACACGTGCTGAAGGGCGCGCCAATCGCTCACTACCCCCCACCCGACCGCGGACTGGTGCATGCCAGCACATCGGGCACGGTGACTGCGATCAGCCGTCAGGCCATCTCTCACCCGGCCGGCCTGCAGGGTCTGTGCGTGATACTGAAACCTGATGGCCTGGACCAATGGATGCCCTTGCAACCCAGGCCCGACTGGCCGTCCACGGCACCACAGGAACTGCGTGAGGCCATCCACGCCTGCGGCATTGTCGGGCTGGGGGGCGCAGTTTTTCCAACCGGCAGGAAAGTAGACGAAGCCAGCGAACGTGGCATTCATACCCTGATACTCAATGGTGCCGAATGCGAGCCATACATCAGCTGTGACGAGATGCTGATGCGTGAGCAACCCGGCAAAATTGTCAGCGGCGCCGCCATCCTGTTACGGGCCAGCGGCGCCTCCAGGGCCATCATCGCCATTGAAGACCAGATGGGCGCGGTGTTTACCGCGCTGCAAACAGCCATCGACGCTGCCGGCGATCCGCGCATCAAACTGGTCAAGGTCACCACTATCTACCCGGAGGGCGGCGAGCGGCAGCTGATCCAGGTGCTGACCGGGCTGGAAGTGCCCATAGGCCAGCGCCCCACGGACCTGGGCCTGCTGTGCCAGAATGTTGCGACCGCGACCGCAGTGGCTGATGCCATCCTGCAGGGAAAGCCGCTGGTAGAGCGGATTGTCACCGTCACCGGCAACGGAGTGCAGCGCCCGCGCAACGTCATCGCCGCCTTTGGCACGCCGTTCGCCAGCCTGGTGGATATGTGCGGGGGCTACAGCGAGGATGCGGCGCGGCTGGTGCTGGGCGGGCCGATGATGGGTTATGCCCTGTCTTCGGATCAGAACCCGGTCATCAAGGCAGCCAATTGCCTGCTGGTACTGACCCATGATGACATCCGCCCGGCCCAGCCGGAAATGCCCTGCATCAATTGCGGTGAATGCGCGCGGGTATGTCCGGCCGTGCTTTTGCCCCAGCAGTTGCACTGGCAAATCCGCAACGGCCTGCTGGATGACGCATCTGGCTATGGCCTGCGAGAGTGTATTGAATGCGGCTGCTGCGATTATGTCTGTCCCAGCCACATTCCGCTGGTCGAGTGGTTCCGTTTCGGTAAATCGGAATTGCGCGGGCTGGCACAGGAACGCCAGCAGGCGGCCAGTGCCAAAAGCCGTTTCGAGGCGCGGGAACAGCGTTTGCTGCGCATCAAACAGGAACGCAGCCAGCGCATGGAAGAAAAAAAGCGGGCCTTGAAATCGAGCGCCGACAAGCAAAGCAAAATCGCAGCGGCATTAAGCCGCGCGCAGGCACGCGCGGCGTCCCGGGAACCCGGCCAGACCGATGCCGCGAGCCCGCAAAAGCCGGACAAGGACGACCATGAACCGCAAGTTTGACACCCGCGGTGCCCCGCACATCCCGCCGCCCAGCACGGTCGGTGGTGTTATGCGCCTGGTGCTGTACGCCCTGCTGCCCGGCATTGCTGCCCATGCATGGTTTTTCGGTCCGGGTGTGCTGGTGCAAATCCTGCTGGCCAGCCTGTTCGCGCTGGCGTTCGAAGCGGCCATGCTGCGTGTACGGGGCCAGCCCCTGCGCCTGTTCCTGAGCGATGGCAGCGCGGTGGTGACCGCAGTGCTGTTTGCTTTGTGCATTCCATCGCTGGCTCCGTGGTGGGTGGCCTGCGTCGGCATGCTGTTTGCCATTGTGCTGGCCAAGCACCTGTATGGCGGCCTGGGACACAATGTGTTCAACCCGGCCATGGTCGGCTACGTGGTGGTGCTGATCAGTTTTCCACAGGCCCTCACCCAGTGGCTGCTGCCCATCAGTGTGGCAGCACAACCAATGAGTCTGGCTGACAGCCTGACGACCATCTTCAGCGGTCAGTTGCCGTCCCACCTGGCGTGGGACAGCATCAGCCAGGCCACACCGCTGGATGCGATGCGCACCAGCGTCGCCAGCGGCCAGACCATCGAAGAGGCTCGTCAATCCGTGGTATTTGGTGACTTTGGCGGCCGCGGCTGGGAGTGGATTGCCAACTTTTACGCGCTGGGCGGGTTGTGGTTGATGTGGAAACGGGTAATCAGCTGGCACGTGCCCGCCACCATGATCGGCAGCGTGCTTGTGCTGGGCCTGGCCGCATATGTTACCGACCCTGGCAATAATCCATCGCCGATGCAACACGTTTTCTCCGGCGCGCTGGTGCTCGGCGCATTTTTCATCGCCACCGATCCGGTCAGCGGTTGTACCAGCACCCGCGGCCGGCTGGTATTTGGCGCCGGTGTCGGCATACTGACACTGGTGATCCGGCGCTGGGGCGGATACCCGGACGGGGTCGCTTTCGCCGTGCTGCTGATGAATATGGCCGCGCCTCTGATTGACCGCTATACGCGGCCACGGGTTTATGGTGAATAAGCCAGTGGACAGCAACAGCTGGCGTAGCGCGTTGGCGCTGGGGCTGATTGCCATCCTGGGCACGGCCCTGCTGGCCGTGGTCAATCAGCTGACGCGCGATCGCATCGACGAACAGGAGCGGCGTGCCGTGCTGAAACAGCTGGAGCAACTGGTGCCGGCCCAGCGCTACGACAATGCAATGCATGATGATGTGTACACCTTTGTGGACAGCCGCTGGTTTCCGGGCGACCAGCTTGTCACCGTGTATCGGGCGCGCCGGCAGGGCCAGCCGGTGGCGGCGGTGTTCCGGCTGCTGGCCAGGGATGGTTACAACGGTGACATCAGGCTATTGGTTGGCGTCAATGTCAACGGCACCCTGGCCGGCGTCCGGGTCATTTCACACAAGGAAACCCCGGGCCTGGGCGACGCAATTGAAACCAGCCGCAGCAACTGGATACTGGATTTTGACGGCCGTTCGCTGGACCAGCCGCAATTGCGCGACTGGGCAGTGAAGCGGGACGGCGGAGTTTTCGACCAGTTCACCGGTGCCACCATTACACCCAGGGCTGTAGTTAACGCGGTGCGGCGGACGCTCGAGTACTATGCCGATCACCGGGATGCAGTATTCTCGCGGCTCGCGGAACCTCCCACGGCGAAGGCGAATTGACAGCAACGAGATGATGCAGCGATGAACACAACGGACTATTCCCGGATACTGGCCAATGGTGTATGGCACCAGAATACCGGCCTGGTGGTCCTGCTGGGATTGTGCCCGCTGCTGGCGGTGACGGGCACCGTGATCAACGGTCTCGGCCTGGGGCTGGCCACCCTGCTCACGCTGATAACCACCAATCTGGCGGTATCCCTTGCACGGGGAGTTATCCGGCCGGAAATCCGCATTCCAGCCTATGTGCTGATTATCGCGTCTACCGTTACCGTCATACAGATGCTGATGCAGGCCTGGTGGCATGAGCTGTATCAGGTGCTGGGCATTTTCATTCCCCTGATCGTCACCAACTGCGCCATCATTGGCCGTGCCGAGGCGTTTGCCTCGCGCAATCCGCCGCTGCCTGCGCTGCTGGACGGTTTCGCCACCGGGCTTGGGTTCTGTCTGACCCTGGTGTTGCTCGGTGGCCTGCGGGAACTGCTGGGCCGCGGCACACTGTTCAGCCAGGCCCAGTTGATGTTTGGCGCGGCGGGCGAAAACCTGCAATTGCAGGTGATACCCCAGCACCCGGGTTTCCTTATCGCCATTCTCCCCCCGGGCGCGTTTATTGGCCTCGGGCTGCTGATCGCCGCCCGCAATGGCCTGCAGGCGCGGGCTGCGAACCGGCGGCTGCGCAGGCCCAATGGAGACGTGGATGTCCGCACGGTTTCAATGGAAAACACATGAACAGAGCACAACGCGAAACCTTTTTCAGCAGGCTGCGCGAAATCAACCCGAAGCCCCAAACCGAACTGGAATACCGGTCGCCGTTTGAGTTACTTATCGCCGTCATACTGTCTGCCCAGGCCACCGATGTGGGCGTCAACAAAGCCACCAGAAAATTGTTTCCGGTGGCCAATACCGCGGCAGCCATGCTGGAACTTGGCGAAGATGGACTGAAGCAATACATCCGCACCATCGGCCTGTTTAATTCAAAAGCCGCCAATATCATCAAGACCTGCACCATCCTGCACAATGAGTACAGTGGAGAAGTTCCCCGCCAGCGGGCGGCCCTGGAAGCACTGCCCGGCGTGGGCCGCAAGACAGCCAACGTGGTGCTGAATACCGCGTTTGGCGAACCCACCATCGCGGTGGACACGCACATCTTTCGCGTGGCCAACCGCACCGGCCTGGCCAAGGGAAAGACACCGCTGCAAGTGGAGCAGAAACTGCTGAAGGCTGTGCCGGAAGAATTCCGCCGGGATGCCCATCACTGGTTGATCCTGCATGGCCGCTACACCTGTAAGGCCCGCAAACCGGATTGCCCGCACTGCATCGTGCGCGATTTGTGCAGTTACCGCAGCAAAACCGGGGCAGACTGAAAATAAAACCCGCCCGCTGCCCCCTGCTTCCCCTCAGCGTGAAAACCGCTCTTACTGCCCATTTTTTACTGACAGGCCAAATGCCTTGTAATAATCCTTTCGTGTTACCGGTCTCCTGCCCCGAAATCCGGCGATCTTTTTGCTTTTATCAGAAGGGCTGCTAGGCTTTCAGAGAAAGTTCGCTGGCGTGCGGTCGATCAAGCGCGAGAGCAAGCCGGAAACTTGAGCGGTGTTGGGTGCATTATGTGTACTGAACACGACAAAAGGGCAATCACGCCCCTATTTCATATTATTGTGGAGGTTCCATCGCATGTCTGACAAAAACATGATCATCAAACCCGTTGCCGCTGCCGTTGGCATGGCATTCGTCGCTTCACTGGCCGTATCCACCAGCGCCATTGCAGCCGATAACCCGTTCGCCGCGGCGGACCTGGACAGCGGTTACCTGCTGGCCGGTGAAGGTGGTGAAGAAGGCAAATGCGGCGAAGGTAAATGCGGCGACGACAAGGGTGAAGAAGGTAAGTGCGGCGAAGGTAAATGCGGCGACGACAAGGGCGAAGAAGGTAAATGCGGCGAAGGTAAATGCGGCGACGATAAAGGCGAAGAAGGCAGCTGCGGCGGCAGTGTCTGATCGCCTGACCCATGGCCGGAGTTGACACGACAATGCCGTTGAACACCGGCACATACCCGGTCCAGGGTGCTGGACTGGGATTGCGGCGGGCCCTGTTGGGCCCGCTTCAATCCCACCCCATGGAGCCGGTTTCCTTTATGGAAGTCGCGCCGGAAAACTGGATCAACGTGGGCGGGCGTCTGGGCAAACAGTTTCGTGCCTACACGGAACGTTTTCCTTTCGTCAGCCACGGACTGTCCTTGTCTCTGGGCGGTCCGGACCCGCTGGACGAAACCTTTTTACACCGTCTGCGTCATTTCCTGGACGAGCACCAGGTGCGCTGTTACAGCGAACACCTGAGTTACTGCACCGATGGTGGCCACCTGTACGACCTGATGCCCATCCCCTTTACCGCCGAAGCGGTGAGCTGGGTGGCGCAACGCATCCGCCGGGTGCAGGACACACTGGAACGGCGCATTGCGATAGAGAATGTTTCCTATTACGCCGCGCCCGGCGCGGACATGAGTGAAATCGAGTTCATCAACGCGGTTCTGGATGAAGCGGATTGCATGCTGCTGCTGGATGTAAACAACATTTATGTCAACAGCGTCAATCACCGCTACGACCCAATGGAATTCCTCAGAGCCCTGCCGGGTGACCGGATTGCCTACGGTCATATTGCCGGACACTACAACGAGGCGGAAGACCTGATTGTCGATACCCATGGCGCACGCGTGATTCCCTCCGTGTGGGCCTTGCTGGAAGCAGCTTACGCAACGTTCGGGGTTTTCCCAACCCTGCTGGAACGTGACTTCAATTTTCCGGAACCCGACGAACTGATGGCCGAAGTCAGCCACATCGCAAACCTGCAAATGGCGCGCCAAAAAGCCCGTGAACAGCATGACCAGCGCAAACAAGCCTGAACGGCTGGCCGGTCTGCAAACCGCCTTTGCCGCCCATATCCGTGATCCGGAAAACGTGCCGGCACCCCCGGGCGTCGAAGACCGGCGCATGCAGGTCTACCGCGAATTGTTTTTCAACAACATTGCCAAGTTCCTGTCGGGAAACTTTCCAGTGCTGCGCAGCCTGTACGATACCGCCGGCTGGACCCGGCTGGTACGCGACTTTTACACCGAACACCGCGCCCATACGCCGCTTTTTCCCGAGCTGCCCAAAGAATTTTTACGCTACCTGCAGGAAGGCCGCGCCGGGCGTGCAGGCGATCCAGCGTTTCTGCTGGAACTGGCACATTACGAGTGGGTCGAACTGGCCCTGTCGCTGGACACGCGGGAACTGCAAGACGTAGCGGTGGATGGCGAGACCGATTTTCTGCATGGCATACCGGTACTCTCGCCACTCGCCTGGCCACTGAGCTACCGCTTCCCGGTGCATCGCATCAGCCCGGATTTCCAGCCGGCTGAACCGGCGCAAGAAGCCAGCCACCTGCTGGTCTACCGCAACCGCGACGACCGGGTGAAATTCATGCAGCTCAATGAGGTAAGCCGGCTGTTGCTGTCATTGATGGCAGAACAACCAGCAGCCAACGGTATCGAGCTGCTCACGCAAGTGGCCGAACGCATACAACACCCAGATCCGGACAAGGTACTGGAACACGGTGCCCGGCTGATGTCCGACCTGCATGCGCGGGACGTGCTACTGGGCACTCGCGCGTCCTCGTCCGGCTGACAACAAGACTGCATAATCAACCCAGGAGATAGTAAACATGCTGGACCTGTATGACACCCTGACTTCGCGCCTGCGCGCATCCGGCGAGTATGTCTGGCCTTTGGTACTACGGCTGATCATGTTCTGGGAGTTCTGGGAATCGGGCATCACCAAGCTGAACGGCAAAAACTGGTTCGCCGACATACCCTGGGCCGACTGGCAAAAAGGCTTTCCCTGGCCGTTTGATGTCATTTCCACCGACCTTAACTGGTTTGCCGCCACCTGGGGCGAACTGGTATTCGCGGTTATGATCGGGCTGGGGCTGTTTACCCGGTTTGCCGCCATTTCGCTGATAGTGATTACCATGGTCGCCACCGCCGCTGTGCACTGGCCGGTCTACTGGGGCAGCCTGGAGGAATTGTGGCAGGGCTATGTGATCACTTCCAAGGGCCTGGGTAATTACAAGCTGCCGTTGCTGTTCGTGGTCATCCTGTTACCGCTGGTGTTCCACGGTGGTGGCAAACTGAGCCTGGACCACCTGTTACTGAAGCTATCCGGCCGCCATCTGTCGGCGCATGACCGGCTGGGCGACTCCACTGCCGCCGCACTGGCCTTGCTGGTGCTGGGGCTTACCCTGATCTTCCTGGAACCTGCCTGGGGAGCCACCTTTATCGCGCTGGCGCTGCTGACCATAGTGGGCGCGGCATTCCTGCGTTAGGCCAGCCAGCCGGCATGAGGCACTCGCAGCCTGCTGATCTCACCCGGTGATGTCAGTGGGCTGCGCGGTTGAGCGGCAGCGGCAGTGGTTTCAGGCTGAAACCCTGCTGGCGTAACAGGTTGAGCAAGCCCTGCTTGCCGGGCAGATGCAATGCGCCCACGGCCACGAACACCCGGGATTGCCGCAGCATGGGCAGCAGATTGCCCAGCATGCGCTGGTTGCGGGCGTCTATGCCCTGGGACATGAAGTAGTGTTCAATCTCCTCGTCCATGCGCGAGAACTGCTCGTCGGACAACTTCTCCAGTTCAACCAGGCCGCCGTCCAGGTAGACGTCGACCATCTGGTCATGCACTTCGGCCACTTTCTGGTAATCCGCCAGTGCCAGGTCCAGCAAGGTCAATTGCTGTTCAATTGGCATGTTTTCAAGAAATGACAGCTGTTCTTCCAGCGTTTCCAGCCCGTGCACTTTCAGGCCCGAACCCGCGGCCCGCAGTGACAGCGAAAGGTCCATGAAAAAACCGGTTTGCGGCGGCGGCACGCTCAGCGTCATCATCGCAGCCCAGATTTTCATCCGCGCTTTCCAATCATCCGGCACCTGGTAGCCGGCCAGTGCCGCCATCACCCGCGCGAATCGCTGCTCTCCCAGGTGGCGCTCCAGCTCACCGGGCTGGTCAAAGTGCATGACTTCGGTCAACCGCTGCAAGGTCGGCAGGTCCGGTACCATTTCCATGGCAAAAACCTCACAGGAATTGAGCTGCTCCACAAAGTCCGTGTTGAAGTCCAGAACACGCGGGTCTTCGCTGTGAATGGTGCCCAGCAGATAGCCAGCCAGCTGCCCGTCCCTGCTGACTTCCCAATACAGCGCCTGCTCCGTTTGCTGCGCCCGCAGTGGGCCGATCAGCAGCATTAACAAGCCCAACAATGCCAGCGTTTTCACCGTGTGTAATCTTCCGCTGCGGCGGTCAGTGGGGCCTGTCATCGGCAAGTGCATGGCAATTCCTGAATCAATCCCGTATCCTCGGCTGTTCCGTTGAAGGGTCAGTCCATTATGCCGCGCATCGCAGATCGGTTCAGAGGTTTTTTACCCGTCGTAATCGACGTGGAAACCGGTGGATTCAATCCGCGCACCGATGCGCTGCTGGAGATTGCGGCCTGCATCATTCGCATGGATGATTTCGGCCGTGTGTTCATTGCCGATACCATATCTGTTCACGTAGACCCGTTCCAGGGTGCCAACATCGAACCCAAATCGCTGGAAATTACCGGCATCCGTCTGGACAGCCCGCTGCGCCAGGCGGTACCGGAAAAAGAGGCGTTGCGGCGCATCATGCAGCCGGTGCGCAAGGAAGTCCGCGACACCGGTTGTCAGCGCGCCATCCTGGTGGGGCATAATTCATTTTTTGACCTGTCGTTCCTGAATGCGGCGATTGAGCGCACCGATTTCAAACGCAGCCCGTTTCACCCGTTCAGTTCGTTTGACACCGCCACGCTGGCAGGGCTGGCATTTGGCCAGACCGTGCTGTCACGGGCGGTGCAGTCGGCAGGCCTGGAATGGAATGAGTCGGAAGCCCACTCGGCAATCTATGACACGGAAAAAACCGCCGCGCTGTTTTGCGCCATCGTCAATCGCTGGAAAATCCTTACCGGGTTCTGATTAAGGCAAGCTCTTTACAGCAGCCTCGCCTGACCCTACTCTGCGCAATTTGAAACGCATCGCAATATCGGAGCAAGCATGTCTGACCACCTGATGAACACATACGCCCGGATTCCCGTGGCATTCGAACGCGGCGAAGGCGCCTGGCTGTGGGACGAAGACGGCAAGCGCTACCTGGATGCCATCAGTGGACTGGGGGTTACTGCGCTGGGCCACGCCCACCCGCGGGTGGCCGAAGTGATTTGCGAACAGGCCAGCCTGCTGATACACACATCCAATCTGGCACGCATCCCGTGGCAGGAACGCCTGGCCGACCGCATTTGTGAGGTCAGCGGCATGGACCGGGCTTTCATCGCCAATTCCGGCACCGAGGCGATCGAATGTGCACTGAAAATCATCCGCCTGGCCGGTCATGCCCGCAACATCGACACGCCGGGCGTTATCGTCATGGAAAACAGTTTTCACGACCGCACCATGGCCGCCCTGTCAGCTACCGGCAGCCGCAAGGTACAGGCCGGGTTTGAACCTCTGGTCAGTGGTTTCGTGCGGGTGCCGTTCAACGATCTGGCCGCCATTCGCAAAATTGCCGCGCATCGCCGGGACATTACCGCCGTGCTGGTGGAACCCATCCAGGGCGAAGCAGGCATTGTGGTACCGGATGCGGGTTACCTGGCGGCGCTGCGCCAGCTGTGCGATGAGCACAAGTGGTTACTGGCATTTGATGAAATACAAAGCGGACTGTGCCGCACCGGCCAGTGGTACGCCTTTCAGCACGAAGAAGCCGTGCCGGACTTGCTGACCACCGCCAAGGCCCTGGCCAATGGCTTCCCGATCGGCGCCTGCCTGGCGCGGGGCCAGACGGCTGAATTGCTGACACCCGGCCGCCATGGCACCACCTTCGGTGGCAATCCGCTGGCCTGCCGCACGGCCTGCACCGTGCTGGATGTGATGCGGGAAGACGATCTGGCACAGCGTGCCGAACGCACCGGTCAGCACATGCTGACGGCCTTTCGTGAACAGCTGGGTGATCACCCCGACGTGGTTGACATCCGCGGACGCGGCCTGATGCTGGGTATTGAGTTGAACCGCGAAATCAATCATTTCAAACAGCAGGCGCTGCAACAGGGTGTACTGTTGAATATCACCCGTGACCGCGTCATCCGCCTGCTGCCGCCGCTGATTATCGACGAGGAACAGGCCGCCCAGATTGTCTCCACCGTGGTTGGCCTGGTGCAGAGCGGCGCCTGAGCCGGGGCCGGGACTACAGGCGGCTCAGCCAGCCATCCCAGGCGCCACCCAGCTGGCGCGCCAGCTCGCCGGCGCGCTGTTCCAGTTCGGCCGTGTCTGCTGCCACCACGGTGGCATGTCCCAACTTGCGTCCCGGCCGGGGCGCTTTGCCGTATTCATGCCAGCGGACCCCCGGCAAGGCCAGCACGCGGGCACGGTCCGGCAATTCCCCCAGCCAGTTGAACATCAGCGACGGGCGCGACATGGCGGTGGAACCCAGCGGCAGACCGCTGATGGCGCGCAGGTGGTTTTCAAACTGTGAGGTTTCCGCACCGTCCAGTGTCCAGTGCCCGGAGTTGTGCACGCGCGGCGCGATTTCATTGACGGACAGCTGGCCCTCGCGCAGGAAAAATTCGATGGTCATCACGCCAACATAATCAAAATGCTGCAACAGCCGCTGCGCCAGCTGTTCCGCGCTGGCCTGCAGGGCCGGGGCGAAAGTGCCAGGGCGGCTCAACATGAGCACGCCATCGTGGTGCAGGTTCCGCACCAGCGGCCAGTAGCGGGTTTCCCCGTCCTGCCCGCGCACCGCCAGCAGTGAACACTCCGCCTCAAACGGCACAAAGGCTTCCACGATCAGTGCGGCATCGCCGAGACGCTGCCAGGCACGTTCCAGGTCTTCTGGCTGACGCAATATGGCCTGGCCTTTGCCGTCATAACCCAGGCGGCGGGTTTTCAACACGCATGGCAAGCCCAGTTCCTCAACAGCGGCCAGCAGATCGGTACGTGAATTAACCGCGTGGAATGGCGGCACCGCAATGTCCAGTTGCCGCATCAGTTGTTTTTCCACCAACCTGTCCTGGCAGCTTTCCAGCGCTTTCACGGGTGGGTAAAACGGCAGCTGCCCGGCCAGTTCCAGTGCCGAGCTGGCGGGCACGTTCTCAAAATCAAACGTGGCGACGTCAATATGCCGGGCAAAGCCTTGCATTGCCGTCAGGTCATCAAAATCAGCCTGGGTGAGCGCACCGGCCACACCCGCGCAAGCGTCCCCTGCAGGGTCCAGGAAATCAAAACTGAATCCCAGTGGCAAACCGGCCAGCGCCATCATGCGCGCCAACTGGCCACCGCCCAGCACGCCAATACGCTGTGGAACTGCCTTGTCGCTGCCGTTCATCGGGTGCCGGACTCAGGCTTTGGATGGATCGGTTTGGGCCAGCACCGCAGCGCTGCGTTGTGCGCGGTATTGCTCCACGGCGCGCCGCACTTCCGGGTCGGAATTACCCACGATGGCGGCGGCCAGCAGACCCGCATTGGTGGCCCCGGCCTGGCCTATGGCCAGCGTGCCAACCGGTATTCCGGCGGGCATGTGCGCAATGGATAACAGCGAGTCCATGCCATTCAGTGCCTTGGACTGCACCGGTACGCCCAGCACCGGCACCACGGTCTTGGCCGCGACCATACCCGGCAGATGTGCGGCTCCGCCGGCGCCGGCGATGATTACCATCAGGCCGCGCTCGGCCGCCTGTTCGGCATATTCAAACATCTGATCCGGCGTGCGGTGGGCTGATATGACCCGGGTCTCATGACTGACACCGAGCTGGCTAAGAACTTCCGCGGCATGCTGCATGGTATCCCAATCTGATTGGGACCCCATGATCACGCCGACACGTACCGAATTATTCACTTGTGCATTCCCAGATAAAGCCGATGGGCTGGCCCGGCAGCCGCACGGTTGCGGCTGGCGCCACGGTCACAGCCCGGCGAAGCGGCGTATTGTAACAGTCCGCGCCAACCGGTCACAGGATGGGAAGAAAATCGAACTGCCGCAGCGCCGGGCCGGGCGCGACGCGGTAGCATTGATTGGTTACAATGCGCCTCACCCTACACATCAAAACGGTTGCTTACATGGCGGTAGATGCCAAATTACTCGACATATTGTGCTGCCCCGTCAGCAAGGTGCCACTGTTGCGGCTGGAGCGCGGCCGGCTGGACCGGTTGAACCGGGCCATTGAAGCCGGCGAGGTGGATCACGTCAATGGTGAAAAAGTCTCCGGCGTGTTGGCCGAAGCACTGATCAGCGAAGACGGTAAAGTGATTTACCCGGTGGTGGATGACATCCCCTTATTGCTCGAAAACAAGGGCATTGGAACCACCCAACTGAGCGATTTCTGATTGCCCTTCGCGGTGGGTTAAGCGCCACTGCGCGGCGCCGGCAGCAATTTCCCCGGATTCATGATGCCCGCCGGGTCCAGCACCTGGCGTATACCCTGCATTACCGCGATTTCCGCCTCGGAACGGACTTTCCCCAGCCACGGCTGCTTCAGTATTCCGAGGCCGTGTTCGGCCGAAATACTGCCACCCATGGCCTGGGTCAGGGAATACGTCTGCTCGCTGTTCTCGTGACCGCGCGCCTCAAATTCATCCGCCGCCATCCCTTCCGGGCCGAGCAGGTTCATGTTCAGATTGCCGTCGCCGATATGGCCGTACCAGAGGACTTCAAAATCCGGGCAGATGTCTGCCATCAGCCCATCCATGCGCCGTAAAAACTCCGGCACCGCGGAAACCCGCACGGACAAGTCATTCTTGTACGGGCGGTACCGGGTAATGGCCTCGGAGATGCCTTCACGATAGCGCCACAACTCCTCGTTTTGCCGGTCATTCTGGCTGATCACGCCGTCCAGCAGCCAGCCTTGTTCCAGGCAGGACTCAAAGCACGCCAGGGCGCGCTCCTCGGCCGCTTCATCCGGGCAGTCAAATTCAGTAACCACGTACAGCGGACAGTCCGTATCCAGCGGCGCGGGCAGATCATGACCGGCGCGTACATGGTGCATGGCCCGATCCGTCATGAATTCAAACGCCGACAGGTCCAAGGCCGAACGCAGCGCGGCGAACACCTGCATCAGGGCATCCAGGCTGGCCAGGCCAAGCAGCAAAACCTTGCCCGGCGGCGGCGGATCCGCCAACTGCAACGTCACCTCCACCACCATGCCCAGCGTGCCTTCGCTGCCAATAAACAGGTGGCGCAGATCGTAACCGCTGGCGTTCTTGATCAGGCCGCGGTTACATTCAAGGATGTCCCCGCTGCCGGTCACTACTTTCAGGCCGCTGACCCAGTCCCGCGTCAGGCCATGCCGTAAAACCCGGATGCCGCCTGCATTGGTGGCGACGTTGCCGCCGATCTGGCTGGAGCCCTCGGACGCGAAGGACACGGGGTAATACAGGCCCTGCTCCCGTGCATAGGCCTGGATGGCGGCCGTGACCACGCCGGCCTCAACCGTCAATGAACGGTCCACCGGGTTAAAGTCGAGGATTCTGCGCATGCGGTCAAACGACACCACCAGTTCACCCGCAGCCGCCACCGATCCGCCGCTCAGGCCGGTGCGCCCGCCGGACGGAACCAGGGCGAGACCGGTGCTGCAGGCGTGGCGTACCAGCGCACTGACCTGTCCGGTATCGCCAGGGAACGCCACAGCCAATGGCGCCGGCTGACGGAAACGGGTCCAGTCCTGGCCGTGGGATTGCAACACCTCGGGTTCAGTGCTGATCTGCAGTGCGGGTACCGCTGCCGAAAGTTCGCGCAGGGTTTCAAGGTTTTTTTGTTCGGTCATGGTTTTGTCTGTTGCGTGGTCTGGCCGGAATCCGGACAATGCTGTTTTGCTCAGATGGCAGATAGTACACGTGATCAACGAAGCTGCAAGAAACTATTCCCTGGACAAGGACAGAATCCGCTTTCTGTTGCTCGAAGGTATCCACCCGGTGGCGCAGGAAATCATTCTCAGCCAGGGTTATAAACAGGTGGAAACACTCAAGCAGGCCTTGTCCGGCGATGACCTGGCGCAGGCACTGCAGGGCGTTCATTTCCTGGGAATCCGGTCGCGCAGCCAGCTGACAGCGGAAGTTCTTCAAGCGGTCGACCGGCTGGTTGCCGTGGGCTGTTTTTGCATAGGCACCAACCAGGTAAACCTGGAGGCGGCCCGCCAGGACGGCATTCCGGTGTTCAATGCGCCGTTTTCCAATACCCGCAGCGTGGCTGAACTGGCGCTGGCCGAAATCATCATGCTGATGCGCGGCATACCGCAACGCAGCGCCGCTGCCCACCGCGGCGAATGGCTGAAATCCGCCACCCATTCGCACGAAATCCGCGGCAAGACCCTGGGCATCATCGGTTATGGCCATATCGGCACGCAGCTGGGCATCCTGGCCGAAAGCCTGGGCATGCGCGTTCTGTATTACGACATTGAACACAAGCTGCCGCTGGGTAACGCACTGCACCGGCCCTCATTGAATGACCTGCTGGGTGAATCGCATGTCGTCAGCCTGCACGTGCCGGAAACCGAGCAGACGCGCAACCTGGTTGACGCAGAATTCATCCGTTCGATGCGGCCGGGTGCATTCCTGATCAACGCCAGCCGTGGTACCGTGGTGGATATCGACGCACTGGATTCCGCACTTGAAGCCAGGCACCTGGGTGGCGCCGCCATTGATGTATTTCCGGCTGAGCCCAGTGACAAAGCAGAGACCTTCCAGTCACCTCTGCGCGGCCGGGACAATGTAATCCTTACACCCCATATCGGTGGCAGCACCGAAGAGGCACAGGAGAATATCGCGATGGAAGTGGCTGGCAAGCTGGTCAAGTACAGCGACAACGGCTCCACCGTCTCAGCGGTCAATTTTCCGCAGGTGTCCTTGCCCGACCACGATAACGTCAGCCGCATCCTGCACATCCATCGCAATGAACCCGGTGTGCTGCAGAACATCAACTCGGTTTTCTCGGGCAACCAGGTGAATATCGCGTCGCAATACCTGGATACCCATGGCGGTATCGGTTACGTGGTCATGGACCTTGAAACCAGCACCCCGGACGACCTGTTGCGGCAATTACGGGAGGTACCCGGTACCATTCGGGCACGCATCCTGCACTAATACAATCTGGCGTTCTATAATGTAGCGAGTTCACCGGAGACACGCCCATGAGCCCATCCGCCGCGCTATCGTCATGCCCTGCAACCCGGCTGGCACTGCAACTGGTAGTTCTCATGCTGGCCGCAGGCTGGTGCCTGGACGGCCTGGCCCAGCAAGCTGACGCTGACACCCGTCCCGCCAAGCCGGACAAGTTGTTTGCCAGCGAGGATACGCTGGATGTCACCTTGCATTTGCCGTGGCGCAAGCTGGTCCGGGATGTGGATAATCAGCAGGCCTACCCGGCGGTGATCGAGTTTACCGACAGCCTGGGCCAGCAAAACCGCATCGAGCTGAGCGCGGAGCGGCGTGGCCTGACGCGGCAACGGGTGTGCAAATATCCCCCAATCAAGCTGCGCTTTGACAAGCAAAGCGTCAAAGGCACGATGTTGCGCGGCCAGAAATCCATCAAGATGGTCACGCATTGCGACAAGGGCGATCGTTACGAGCAGTACTACATCAAGGAAATGCTGGCCTACCGGATGTACAACCTGGTCACGGAACGCAGTTTCAAGGTGCGGCCGCTTGCGGTGAGCTATGTCGACAGTGGTTCGGGTTCACGCCAGGACCCCCGTTTCGGCTTCCTCATTGAAGACGACAGTGATGTGGCCAAACGTAACGGGCTTGAACGTCTGGATCTGGCGGAAATTGAACCCGAGCAACTGGAAAGCAGCGAAGCCAGCCTGTTTGCCCTTTTCCAGTATTTGATCGCCAACGTCGACTGGTCAGCACTGGGCGGGCCGGACGAAAACAAGTGCTGTCATAATGCCAAACTGATGGGTACGGAAACGGGCGGTAAAGTATTTGCCATTCCCTATGATTTCGATTCATCCGGCCTGGTGGATGCGCATTACGCCGCCCCCAATGAACATCTGCCCATCAATAATGTCACGCAACGGCTGTACCGCGGGTTTTGCGTTCACAACCCGAGCCTGGCAGCGGCGCGGCAAAAATACCTGGATCTCGAGCCTCAGATCTACGCACTGGTGGAGCAGGAGCCACGGCTCAGCACCCGCAGCCGGAAAAACATGACGCGTTACCTGGGCGAATTTTTCCACGTGCTTCGTGATGAAAGTAAATACCAGAAGTTCATTATTGGGAAATGCCGCAAGTAGGTACGGCGACCACCGTGGCCGCTGGCTCACCGGTTTGCTGACCGGACGGGGCTCCGTTTTCATCGCCAGGCTCACCGCCAGCCGTTGATTCAGGCTCACCGGCTTCAGCAGCCGGTGTTTCGGGAGCCTGCATTTTGCTCAGCCTGGCCTGCAGGTAACGATTTTCCGGGTCCAGAGCGATCACCTGCTGCAGGTAAGCCAGGCGGTCGCCATCCGCAGCAGGCAGTGGCAGACGGCCGCCCGGGTATCCGGCAAACAACCCGTCAGGCGTAATTTCCAGATAACCCATATGCCCGCCATAGGCGGCAGATATCCCGGTGTCAATCTGGATCACCTTGCCATCGTATTGCGGCCAGATCACGCCGCTGGTCGGCGTGTGCCCGATCACCACACGCTGCGCACCATGCTGGCCGAGTATGGCCTGGACCGTTTCTTCTGTGGCCAGCGGCTGCTGGCCGGACATACCGCGGTACCACAACGGGCCGAACTCATCTTCCAGGATACCGGGCTGCGCAGGATCATAGTTTTGCAGCGCGTTATGCACTTTATCCGTCAGCGACTCAAGGCTGTTCTGGCAATAAAAGCCGCTGATGCCGGCGTGCAGAAAAACACTGTCGTTGATCTGAATGGCAACCTTTCTTTGCAAGGCCCATTCGGCAAATTCCCCGTCAGCGTTCCAGGCCGGATCCCAGGCCTGCCGGTGCTCCACCCAGCCCAGCGGGTGCTCGGCATCCCACTGAGCACGAAAATCTTCCGGCAGCTTGGCAAAGGCCTGCGGATCGCGGGCCTCGAGGTCCTGCATGACCAGGGCAAAATAGCGGTCACGCAAAGCCGCCGAATTGCGATTGGCGAAGGCGGCGAATTCTTCATCGGTGACATAACGCAGGTCACCGTATACATTCATCGCTTCGTGATTGCCCATCAGGCTGTGAACCTGGCCGCCTTTTTTACGCGCCTGTTTTTCCAGTTTGCGCAAATGTTCGATAATCCGGACCGTATCCGGACCGCGGTCCGGTATGTCGCCGGTTTGCACCAGGTGGGTTTCACCCCCTGCCCATTTGCCGCGAGAATCCACCACGCCTGCAGCCTGCAGTACCGCCAGGTAATTCTCGTAATCCCCATGAATATCACCCACCGCTACCACGCGCTGCACGTCCACCCAATGGTAGTCGTCCAGCTGCCTGGCTGAAGCGCAGGCTGACTGGCTGACGATCAACAATAGCAACACCAGGTATTTCATAGGTTTCTCCAGCAAGGTCTGCCAGCAAAGCATAGCGGGTTTTTATGCGTGTTTCGATGCATGCAGTGACAAGTCCGGATAATTTGACCAACGCACAGCCGAACCATTCCATGCAGCATTACTATTGAACTTTTCGTCCCTGGATGTTTCTATCAAGTGCATAGAATCGATACCATAGGTCAGGCGGTTGTGCCCATACGGCACAACATCACATCTGACCCGAATTATCCTGGAGAAAACATGAAAAATTCCCTTCGATGGATCGCCCTTTCCGCCTTACTGACCGGTGCTGCGCCACTGGCGGCGGAAGATGCGGAAAAAGGCGTGGTTGTTACGTCAGAAGATTTATCACAACGCTGCATCATGGCGCTGGTGGTGACCGCGGTGGATGGCACTGAGGTAGATGACACCGATGCGTCCGGCCGTTTCGAGTTCGAACCTGGTGTGCACAGCATCTCAGGCTACGCAGGCGGCGACCCCAGCCAGTGCGAGACCTTTGCGGCAGAGGGAGGTGTGGCATTGGCGGAAGGGCAGCGTATTGGTGAAAGCACGCTGAAACTGGACGTCGAAGCCGGCAAGGAATACTACCTGGGTGTAGATACCCGCTCCAAGGACCAAAGCCGCTGGAAAATCGTGGCCTGGAAAATCAATCACTGATAATCGCTGAACCCAGCCCGGGCCTGCAGCGACAGGCCCGGCGGTGGTTCCCGAGCGGCATTTACTGGCTGGTCCAGCGGTGACGAACGGTATGCCCCAGCCGACGAACGGTTAATTTATTATTAACCGTACGTGGCCGTATTGCGATATACTGGCCACACTGTGTTATCGGCGCAGTAAATGGAAAGGGGGCCAGCCCAACCGGATGGTAATAAAATTCCGGTCAGAGCGGCTACAACAAACGGATTTGTTATCAATGCTTCGGGTGCGTGCCACATTTCAGGCAGTAGCCCGTGACGGTATTCATGGTCAATACCTGACGCAGACTCCCCTCATGGATTGAACTTCAGCCTGTTGCCGTTCGAATTCCAAGGGGAGATTGGAAACAATGCGTCATCCAAACAGATTTACTCAGCGCGGCATCACCATACTGGAGATCCTGATCGCCCTCGGCGTTCTGGTTGTTATTCTGTCTTTCGCCACGCCTTCCTTGAGCAACGCTACCGCCAAGGCAGAACTGAAAGCGGCGGTGGAAAATATGGAATACTCCATCCACATCGCACGCAGCGCAGCCCGGCAGATGAACACCGACGTTATCATGCATTTTGATAACGACCGAAAAAGCCGCAATCACTCGATCTGGTATACCATTCCGGCACGGCAATCGGCAGACAATGGAGAGGTGATGTTACAGCCTTACCAGTTTTCCGAATCCATCCGCCTGGTCACCAATGAAACCAAGGTGCGGTTTGATTTTCGCGGCGCGGTGGAAACACCGGTGCAGTTGGTGCTGGTAGCACAGCAGGATGCAGACGTCACGCAGAGACTGCTGATCCAATAATCCTTACGGGTATCCCGCCCACCCCATCACGCGGTGGCGGGCCGGAGTTCCCTGAGTTTCAACTCCAGGTAATCGAGCAACTGCTGTTTGTTGTCTTCACGCGCATGCATGAAATGGCTGATGGCCATTCCTTCCATCAATTGCTGCGTCAGATTCAGCGCCAGATCAAAAGCCTGCGGGTCGGACTGCCATTCCGGAAACAATTCTCGGGCGGTGTTATACCATTCCCGGTCAAAAGCCAGCTGGGCAGGATGCAAGATCTCGCGTAAAGCCGGATCGGTTCGTGCCGCCACGGAAAGTTCAATAAAGGCGACGTAAATCGGATGATTTACGTGGGCCCAGTACGCTTCAACCGCCAGCCGCACCATGTCGGCACCAGCAGGAATGGTCCTGATGGACCGGCGGAAGGCCTGCAGGCGTTTCTGATGCAGGTAGTCCACCACCGCCCGAATGATATCCATCTTGGACGGAAAGTGATGCAGGGTGGCCCCCCTGGACAAGCCCGCTTTTTCCGCGATCTTCATGGTCGTGGTTTTCGAATAACTTGAGTCGACGATACAGCTGATCGCAGCCCTGATTATCTGTTCCCGCGTGGCGGCGCTTTTGCGCGCCTGCCAGCCGGTTTCCCCTGGCCCACTGGGACCCTGATCGCGCGTTGCGCTTTCCTTGCGTGGTTTGTTGTTATTCATCGTCCGGCTTCGTTTGGGAATCGGGGCCTGGGCTGCCGGGGTTCCGGTCGGTGCCCCGCATCAGCATGAACTGACAGTCTAACCCATTTGAAGGAGAAAAAGTCAGAGTTGATTGTAACAGTCAGATGTGCTTGTTACGATGACTTTGCCCGCATTCAGCGACGGAGTGAAACGATGGCAAGAGTAAGTGGAAAAATAGCCCTGGTTACCGGTGCGGCCTCGGGCCTGGGAGCAGCCGATGCACAACGCCTGTCAGAAGAAGGGGCTGTGGTTATCCTGACAGACATTGATGAGAAGGGTCAAACCCTGGCCGAGAAAATCCACGCCGCAACCGGTCAGCCCACCCGCTTTTATCACCATGATGTCAGCGATGCCGGACGCTGGGAAGAAATCATCAAGGCCATCGAAACGGAATTCGGCGGGCTCGACGTGCTGGTCAACAATGCCGGCATCGCCATCGTGGCCTCACCGGAGGAAACCACGCTGGAGCAATTCCGCCTGACCCAGGCCATCATGAGCGAAGGCGTTTTCCTGGGATGCAAGACCGCCATTCCGGCCATGAAACGGCGCGGGGGCGGCTCCATCATCAATATGTCATCGGTGGCTTCGCACCTGGGCTACCCGGTCTATTTTGCCTATTCGGCCGCCAAGGGCGCGGTGCGCAGCATGACCAAATCGCTGGCCGTGCACTGCCAGATGAATGGCTACAACATCCGTTGCAATTCAATCCATGCAGGCGCCATAGATACACCCATGGTGCGCAATTCTTTTGCCCAGTTGGGCCTGGAAGCCCCTGACCCCGACCGGCCTGATCCGGCAAACCCGGTGGGTATAGGCCGGCCGCAGGATGTGGCCAACCTGGTGCTGTACCTGGCCAGTGATGAATCGCGCTTTATGAACGGCGCAGAACTCATGCTGGATAATGCCCTCAGCGTCCAGTAGCTCCGCAGCAAATGCTGCGCCGATAACAGGGCGTTGTTTTATTCTTCCGGTGCCAGCGTGACCGTCAGGCCATCGTGTTTGTCCAGCAATTCAAGCTGACAACTCAGGCGTGAATTGGGCTTGAAATAATCGAGAAACTCGAGCAATTCTTCTTCGTCCATTTCGCGCTGGGGAAACTGTTCGGCCCAGTCACCTTCGAGGAACACATGGCAGGTGGCGCAGGAGCACATGCCACCACAGATGGCGGATACACCCCAGTCAAATTCCCGCAAAACTTCCATCAGGCGATCGTTAGGATGCGCCTCTATCTTGTGCGTCTGGTTATCGCGGTCTGTCACATTAATCGTAATCAAAGCAATTCCTTAAGGTTGAAATGTTCATCTGCTAGTTGTTGCGGGGTAACCGCACTGGCATGGGCAATCAGCTGACGCCCCACCATGTAATCTCGCGGTGAATTGATGGATTGCACACCATTGAGGCGCTGTCCCTGGATACTGAAAACACTCATGCCACCGGTTTCGGAATTGGGGCGTTCAACCCACTGATCGCCTTCGCGCGGTATTCCAGCCATTTGCAAGCGGCTGTCATATTGTTCCGACCAGAACCATGGCACATCCACGTACTGATCATCCTTGCCGAGGATGGCGGCGGCGACAATTTTTCCCTGGCTTACGGCATTTTGCACCGACTCCAGAACATGCCAGCCGTCCAGCACGGGATGCTGCAATTCCGTGACGTCACCCGCGGCGTAAACATGCGCCAGATTGCTGCGGCACTGCGCATCCACCCGCACACCCCGCTGCACTTCAATACCCGATCCGTCCAGCCAGCGCAGGTCCGGACGTACTCCCACGCCCACCATGACCACGTCGGCGGCGATGGACTTCCCGCTGGCCAGCGTTACCGCTTCAACGCGGTCCGTGCCGCTTAATTGATCTACCTTGCTGTTCATATGGAACAGGACGCCATTTTGTTCGTGTTGCCGGTGCAGAAACGATGCTATGCCGGGCAGTGCAGAGCGTTTCATCACCTGGTCCAGGGCTTCGATCACGTGCACTTCGCAATCAAGGGCACGAGCAGCGGCCGCAACCTCCAGGCCGATATAGCCGCCACCAATGATGGCCAGCCGAGTGCCGCTGCGCAGCATGCCGGCCAGTTCCAACGCCTCGTCCACGGTGCGCAGGTAACACACACCGGGCAGGTCCGCACCGTTCACGGGCAAACGGTTAAGACGGCTGCCGGTGCAAATAACCAGATCGTTGTACTCAGCAAAACTGTCGTCATCGAACCGGACGCGCTGTTGGCCGGTATCCACCGCTACCGCACTCACCCCCAGCATCAGATCAATACTGTGTTGCTGGTAAAACTCCAGGTGACGCAGTTGGCAACGTTCAGCCGCCCACTCTTTCTTGAGCACCTGTTTGGAAAGTGGCGGACGCTGATACGGCACATGAGGTTCTTTACCGACCAGCGATATTTCACCGTCGTAACCGCCCTGCCGTAAACTCATGGCTACCTGCACGCCGGCCTGACCCGCACCTACAATCAAAGTTTTCTGTGTCAAACCCATGTTTCCTTGAAAAATAAAAACCCGGCGAAACCGCTGGCCGCATTCTCACGGTCCACAGCAGTTCACCGAAGTACTTCCTGAGACGGCCCGGCACGCCGTTCGGTCAGCCCTGACCGAATGTGCGGCCTGCCGGCCTTGCAGTGCCAGCGCGTGCAGCCAAGTGGCGTAGTTTAGCCCAGAGGGCAGGAACAATTCACCCCCGTTGCGGACCGCAGCCGTACCCACAGCTTGATCGATGATCCTGCAGTGAAAACGGCACAAAAAAACGCTAACCGCCGGCTAAATGGCGCGTACAGCCAGCTCCGGCAATTCGGCCGGCACCTGCCGTGGCGTGCAGCGCTCATACAAAGTGGTGCGCTGATAAGGTTTCCGGCCACATTCTTCTATGGCTTTGCGCAGTATGGCCGGCTTCATCTCCTGGCCGTGAATGGCCCCGGCGGCGCGGGTAATGCTCTCGTTCATCAGTGTGCCGCCCAGGTCATTGGCACCGGCCTTGAGGCACAGCTGTGCGCCCTGCAGGCCCATCTTCACCCACGAGGTCTGGATGTTCGGGATGTGTTCCCCC
>JBFIHZ010000021.1:0-22790 GCA_041601535.1 Lysobacterales bacterium
AGCGTTTATCGACAACGATTTGGCAAGCGGGCAATATGAATGCCTCATCCCCGCAGCAGAGCGATTTCGTGATGAACCGTGCAATAAAGGCCTTGTTGTTATACGCCTTCAGCATATCTGCCTTGTGGGCTCAGAACTGCCCCCCGCAGGGCTATACTCGGCAACAGTTACTGAACCTGCAGCAATCCGGATTCGAGCTGCCAGAGCAGTCACAACGCGATGGCCTGGCGCTGGCTTTGCTGGCGTGCAGCGACAATGCCGATCCTTTCCTGCGTGATCGTGTTATGTATGAAGGTCTGGCCAGTTGGCTGCGCGGACAGCAATTAAGCCCGGCGACGGTGGACGCAATTTACCAGCAGTTATTGCAGCAAATAATGGGCCAGGACCAGCCGCCGGGCTTCCAGCGGCCCTTTGCGGCCTTGCTGTTATCCGAAGTGGCGCGCACGGATCGCATTCAGCCGGCATTTACTGCCAACCGCCGGCAACAACTGGTTGAAGTGGCTGCCAGTTATCTTGAGAGCGTTACGGATTACCGCGGGTTTTCAGAAACTGACGGGTGGCGGCACGGGGTGGCGCATGGGGCTGACCTGATATTGCAACTGGTGCTGAATCCGGCTATCGACGGTGGACAGCTTGCTCGCCTGATGGATGCCGTGGCGCATCAGGTGGCAGCGGGAAACGAACACTTCTATATATATGGCGAGCCCGGCCGCCTGGCCCGCCCGGTCTTTTACGCATGGCGCCGTGATGTGCTGGACGTGGAGCAATGGGACACCTGGTTCAATGACGTCAGCAGCCCCGGTCCGCTGGATAGCTGGGCACAGGCTTTCAGCAGCCAGGCAGGGCTGGCACGGCGGCACAATACCCTGGCTTTTTTGCTGGCGCTGCATTTCAGTGCCAGCGCCAGTAAACAGGGTGAGTCTGATCCGGCGATCGCCTGGCTGGAACAGCGCACCATGCAGGCGGTCAGCAGGGTGCTGGGTGAGTGAGCCAGCCGGGCCCGGCATGATTTAGTTGTGGCAACCGGCGGTGCCGTCGGTTGGCCAGTTGCAATGCCTCCGCACTGTCCCGCGATCTAACCCTTATTAGCAATAGGTTTTCACGACCGCCTTGTTTTATTTGTCCGGTTAAAACCCACCTCCATTGTTGTTGCACATCCGGGCCTTGAACCGCCCGCGCACGCCTGCACCAGGGTCAGGTTCGCGGCCTGTTTTCAATCAAAGCTGTTAATCTTTGATGAACGGGCGCGTATTTCTTCAATCCTTAACATTCGAATCAGGCGGGCAAATTGACGCAAATATATTAATAATTTTAATTTTTATTTGCTTTTGCTGAGAGAATTGATGTCTTTCTTGCACTTTATTTAGGGAAGGTGTGTGTTGCACAGGGTGATGAAGAAAATGCCGGTCATATGAATATGCCGTAGACCAGAGATCCACGGCTTCATGTGTCCGGTTGTCCGTAGTGATAACAGAAAAAAGAGTTAATGCGTCAATGAAGTACCGGGGAGGAAGGGCCCTATTATATGTATTGTTGATTCAAACGGTTTTTGTTGGCGCCACGGGCGCTGCGGAAATCAGGATTGGCGATATGAAGTTTCGCGTCCAGGACGCTGCAACCGCAGCGTCCGGCGATCCCGCTCAGGTACAGGGTTTACCCTGGGCCAATAACCGCTTCGTTTACCAATTCAGTGAAAGTCTCAGCCGGAATCCGGTCAAGACCGCCGCGTTTATCTCGGCCTGTCATGAATTATTGCAATCAACCGCGTTGCGTTGTGTGGACCGCGCCCAGGTGCCGGATGACCGCGACTACGTGCGGGTGGTGGAGCAGGGTGGAAACTTTTCCTTTGTCGGGCGGCAGGGTGGTGAGCAATTGCTCAGTATTTCCAGTTGGAACAATCGTTTCAAGATCATGCACGAAATCAAGCATGCACTGGGCTGGCAACACGAACATCAGCAACCTCGCCGTGACGAATACGTGGAAGTGCTGTTTGACAATATTCCGGAAGCCTACCGGCAACACTTTTACATCAACTCCAACGCCAATGAAGGTGAGTACGACTTTGACTCTATAATGCATTTTTATCCCACCGACCTGGCTGTGACAGGCAAAAAGTCACTGCAGGCCCGGGCTGGTTTCGAAGCATTTCAGGATCGTATGGGGCAGCGGTCCCGTCTGTCAGACATCGATGTGGAAGAAATCAGGGCGTACTACGGTGAGCCAGGCGTCGCATGGTGTGGCATCAACAAAAAACCAGAAAAAGCACCGGCAGACGGGTGCGAATGGTTGTGCCAGCAAGCCGACGACCCGGCAATGAGTGATTGGGTCATGCAACCGATGTGTGCGTCAGAAAGGCATTGATGTGAATACGCAGCGGTGCAAAAAAAAATTCCCGGACACAGACAAATTTCACGATTTTCTCAGCGAACGAGAGATAAATAAATATTTCCCGTTCGTTTTTTCTTCAGCAATGTTGCTGAGCCTTTAACGTGGAGTTTTGTCATGAAAAAACTGATTATCGTAGTATTTGCATTCTTGAGCAGCGCCAATGTGTTTGCCGACTGCAGCGCGTTTGCGCTACACGGCGACTGGACGGTTTTCTACCGCGATAACGCAGCGCCGGACAGTGTCATTACTCCGGGCAGCGTGTTTGAGATTCGTTACAACAAGGAACATGACCAGTTCACCGTATTGTTGCAGGACGAAAATTACGTTGCCGTGAAGAACAGCTGGACATCAAGTTGTGTGGGTGCTGCGGTGACTTTGTCGGGCGTGCTGCAGGACAAGCGGGCCAGTGAGAACCTGGAGATCGAAATTCGCCGGATCACCAACGCGAGCGAACTGGTGTCCCGTTCCAACAACGTTAAAAAGCTGGACCAGGTCAGCATCCGGGTGACCGATTACATTGGTCTGGCGGCCAATGAAACCACCGCTCTGCCAGCATTCGCAGCCCCAGATCCCGGCCACGCCCATGCTGATCGGTAAGCGCCAGATCGGTGCGTGTCCCCCAATAGCACCGTTGAATGGAAGGCCTGGTTAACAGGCGGGTTATTTGCCGAGGTTAGGTTTATTCGGTGAATAACTGGAATGCAGCCCACTGGTTGACGCTGGAAGAGTCGGCGTCAACCAGTTGCAGCTTGGTGCTGCGTAATGCGGCCGAAATGCTGGGCGCGGTTTGCATATTGCGGTAGAAACGCTCCATTAATTGCGCGGTGGCACGGTCCGGCACCGGCCACAGGCTGGCCACCACCTGGCCTGAGCCTTGCCGCAGGAACTCCGATACAAACCCCAGGTTGCTGTCGTACTCGAACCGGTTCAGCCCGACCGTGCTACATGCGCTGAGCATAACCAGCTGCGCAGCGATGGGTTTACCAGCCAAATCCGCAGGCGTGATGAAGGCGGGCTGTTGCGGGCTGCCGCCGGACAGCAGGATGCGTGACAGGTTGGGATACTCCATGTCAATGGTGGCATGGCTGGCGATATGAATAAGCTCAGCCTGGGTAAACTCCGGCCGATTGAAAGCGTCTGTTCGCAGTTGCGGGCCCTTGAATGCCACGAGCTCAGTGCTGGAAAACAGCCCGGCGATCGTTTCCAGTTCTCCGGCGGCACCCGTCAGGGCGTTGAACTGCTGCCCATCGGTCAAGGGATTGCCTGCCAGGAAAACGCGTTGAGGTGAAAACGGCTGTTGCAGTTTATGCGCCACCTCGGCCAATTGATCAGCCGACATCACGTTGGCGATCTGGTGATGGCGGATCAGAAACTCGCCGTTGTGGATGACGGCCTCAAGTGGAAAGTCGCTCAGAATACCGGCTTCAACGAACAGGATATTCGGCTGCAAATCTCTTTTGATCGGCTCGATCAGCAGCTCACCCAGTTCGGACAAATGTCCGGTCAGGGAACGGCTGTTGAGCACGCGTAAACTGTCTTTGGCCTGTTTTACCCCTTCCCTGGCAGTTTGCCCGTCGCCCAGTTCGTGCAGTTTCATGCCTTGCCGGTCACCTGTCCAGGCATACGCCCCGATGTCAGAAAAGTAGTATGTGAGTACGCTCCAGCCTTCTGGCAAAGCATTTAGTTGCTGTGCCAGCTGATCGCTGGCTTCGCCTGCATTGGTGATTTGCTCAGTGCGGCTGCTTAGCAGGTACTGGTCAATCTGCCGTTGTACTCTTTCCTGTTCTTCCGCGCTGCTGGCCTGGTCACGGCGGGCCAGCAGGGAACGGATTCTGCTGGCGCCCTGGTGCTCATCGTACGTACCCGCCCCGGCCGCCGAAGACGCTTCTGTCGAGGCCGGTTCTGGCCAGCTGCTGCCAGAATCAATATGGGTTTGGGCGTTACGCAACTCATTCAGCGCCTTAAACGACCGCATGGCCAGGTCACTGTTCCCGGCCGCTGATGTATCACCCTGCAGTATCAGCTGCATGTAATAGTCAAATACCTGCCTGCGCGCGTCCCAGTACCAGGCACCCAGAATGCCGGGCAGGCTCTGGCGGTAATACTTCATGTCGTTGATCAGTGAGCCCGTGATGTCGAGGGCGGTATCCTGGCTGCCCTGCAGTGCGTGTATTTGCGCCCACAGGTATTTCCCTTCCAGGGCCTGTTGCGATGCCTGCAGGCTTTGAATTTCGGCGTAGGCTGGCTGCAAGGACGCAGTGGAACAGCCGGGCTGCTGGCTCAACCGCTGTTGCAGTACGCACGAGCGAAGGCGCGCGAGTTGGCCAATGGCCGTGAATTCGGTTTGGCTGTACAGTGCTGCGCTGCGCTGATAGTAGTCGATTGCCTGCTCCGGTTGAGACGCTGCTTCGGCGTCCTGTCCTTTGCTGGATAACCATTCAGCCCTGTCTGTGTCGGTTGCCAGGTAATGTTCCTGGCGTTGACGGTCAGCGAATGCGGCTTGCGGGTTTCCCAGCAAGCGGTTGATGTCCGCGCTCAGCGCCCAGGCGCGGCGTAATCCACGTCCATTGCGGGATTGCTCCAGATCGGGAATGGCCAGTTGCAGGTTCAGCAGGCTTTTGTCCGGCTGGCCCATTTCACGGTAAACCTGCCCCAGTAACAGGCGAACTCTTCCCCGGCTCTCCGCACGTTCGTCAAGCAGTGCGATTTCCAGTGCCTGATTCAGTGCGTCAAGAGCCTGGGGAAAGCGGTACAGCTTGAGATAGTACCTTCCCAGCAGGGTCTGTACATGCGCCAGTTCGGCTTGCTGTGCGGCCGGGTCCAGCCGCGACACGCGTTGTTGCAGGGTTTCAATGGCCTCATCGATCAGCCCGAGTTTTTCCTGTGAGACCGTGACATTGGTGCCGATCAGTTCAATCAGCCAGGCGTCATCAAGCTCAAGCGCCAGATCCAGGGCCTGCTGGTAGCGTTGCAGGGACTGTTCGGGCTGGTCCTGGTAGTGGTGAGTGATGCCGGAGTTGTTCAGGGACCAGATGCGTTCAAACTCATTGCCCAGTGTTTGCGCCTGTTCAAGGGCAAGGCGGAAATGTTCCTGTGCCTGCAGGTAATTCTCCCGCGCGGTGACCTCATCGTTGTCAGCTTCGCGCTCAATGCGAATTTGCCCGGCCAGTTGATGGGCCAGTAATTCCAGTGCTGGGAGACCGGCGCGGTGGGCATCGCGGATTAATGAGTCGGCTATGGCCAGGGCTTCAGAGTAACGATACAAGGGGTAATACTGGAAATAGGCGGAATAATAATGCGCCCACATTGCAGGCTCTTGCAGGCCCAGTCGGGTGAATTCATTCCCGGCCTGTTGCAGGGCGGACAGGTTGGATTGCCAGGCATCGGCTGACTGGCTTTCATTGCGCTGCATGCCCTGGCTGAGTTGCTTCCAGGCCTCAATTACACCGGGATTTTGTGGCAGCAGGAATTGATTAATGGTCAGGAAAGAGGCATTGTTAACCTGCATTGGCTGGATATTCAGAGTCCAGTGCGCGTCTTCCTCGTTGGCGTCTATCACGTGGTAGACAGGCGCTGACCTCAAAAAATCCAGCTCAATTTCACTGTGTGTTTCACCATTTGTCCGCAACAGTAATGAGCGGTAATGTGTGTTTTGACCGCTCACTTCCACTAATATTGGTTGTCTGGTTTGATTGATGGAAATTTCTAAGGGTAGTTTGAGATCATTGCTTGCATACGTCGAGGTATGGAGCAGTTTGTTTTCAGGCGGTGGGAGGGGGCTGCAATGAGCCAGCATCAACACAAGCAGGGCACAAACCAAGCCGCCAGGTTTGCGGCGGATCTGCTGTTCAGGCTGGATCCCGGTTTCCATAGGAGTTACACGTCACCTTGGTCGGGCAGTGAGCTGCGCCCGGCTCAAAGTACAACATTGTATCGATTATTTCATGCGGCTTATAAAGGTTGATCGGATTCGTGCAACAAACTCTCGATCAAACCCGCGATTGGGTTCAGCGCATTGCACAGGGCGACCGATTGGCGGAAGCTGAGCTGGTCGAGTGTTTCTACGCCGGTGTTCATCTGATTCTGCTGAAACGTACCGGTTCAGTGTCATTGGCGAATGATTTATGCCAGGACACGTTTATGGTGGTTTTGCGCAAGCTCCAGGCCGGTGAGTTGCTCAAGGCGGGCAGTCTTCCGGCCTTTATTCGCCAGACTGCCGTGAACCTGGCAATACAGCACTTTCGCAAGGAAAAACGATTTGTTTTCTCCGCAGATGAGATAATTGGCCAACAAGTTGCACTTAAAGAGCAGCAGGACAAAAAAATTGACCAGCCAACGATTCGTAAGTTGCTGAGTGATGCACTGGACGAACTGGCCGTTCCGCGTGATCGAGAGGTTCTGTACCGCTATTACCTGGGCGAAGAAGAAAAAGAGGCGATATGCAAGGATTTGGGATTGTCGCCGACCCATTTCGACAGGGTATTGTATCGGGCAAGGTTGCGCATTCGTGAACTTATAGATCAACAGGATGACTTGAAAAAACTGTTGCTATCAGGGGTGGATGATGATGAATAGACCTTACGACAATGACTGGATAGACCGTTATTTGCGTAATACCTTAAGTGATCAGGATGAAGCCGAATTTGAAACGGCCCTGCTGCAGTCTGTTGATTTGCAGCGCGCGGTCGAGAACGTGCTGTGTATTCGTCAGGCCCTGCGTCTTCACCAGCGCACCGAGGCTGCCAATCCTGTCGTGGTAGGTAACGTCGAACACGTTGAAACGGCAGCTGCCGGGGCCAGGCCGGACCGGGCCAAGGAGCTGAGCGGCCGGCACAGCTGGGGCTCAGCCGCGATGGTGGCCACAGTGCTGTTGGGTGTATTCAGCACCACGGCATGGTGGCAGGCCAGCCAGAAGGTGTCTGTGCTGCAGGATGAATTGGCTGTTCTCGGCCAGCCGCGCACGGATGTGTTGACCGTTCCCATCGATATCATGCGGTCGGGTGGGGGTTTGACTCCGGATGCGGTCATTGAAGTTCCGGCCGACAACTCGGTTCTGGTGCTGGATGTCGAGTTGGGGCTGAAAGCGGCTGGCGAAGATAAACTGCTGGCCCGTTTCCGTGACCTGGACCGCAGTGAAATGATGGCCTGGGAAACTGGCGAGGTAGAGAATGGGCGGGTCAAGCTGGTGTTTGACGCGCCGCGAATGCCCCAGGGTACGGTTTGGCTTGAATTGTCCAGCAGCAATGATGAACTGCTGGATAAACGCTTGCTCGAATTCCGCTGAGTTGAAACCCAATCGGATTCCTGCCGGGTAAATCGCTCCCGTGCAGGATCCTGGACCATCGATATCGTCAGCGATCTGTGCTGAAAACGAATCGGTTTATGCATTGCCCCGGCTTTACGTGAGGATCGTCATAACAAACGGTTCCCGCGTGAAGCTTTTTTCTGCGCGGGCTGCGGTTGCGCCGCGCCCGCTACGCCAGTGTGTCCGTCAAGTTCTGCTGTCATGTCCCTGCAAAGCCAGCAGCAACGCGGGGCCGGGCCGGCCTGGTGCGGGTAACTTTCCAGTTGCTGACAGAGTGCTATTATACGAAATAATTCGTATGTAGTAACGGAAATGTGCGCATGCATGATAAGTCGCCGGTTCTGCCGCCATTGAATCACACCCTGTTTCAAAGCAGCCTGGTCGAAATTGGCCTGTTTGATTGTCCGCGAGACGATCCACGGTTTCATGATTCTGGCCCCATCAATCGTTATCTGGTGGTATTTCCGCGCCGAGCCGTGCGCATTTGTCACGATGGTGGGCAGCCGCTTATTGCCAGCCCGCGATTGATTACGTTGTACAACCACGGCCAGCATTACCGGCGCGACCGCGTGTCGGATTATGGCGACCAGTCCATCTGGCTCAGGTTTCGCAAGCAAGAGATTGTCGAGGCCTTGCATGCCACCGGCAAGGCCCACGGCCAGCTGGAACGTGAACCGCTGAAGTGGACGCACAGTCCATGTAGTACCGATGCTTTTTTACTGCAGCGCCGTTTGGCCCGGCACCTGATGGCGGGCGGGCAGCAGGACGAGCTGGAGATAAATGAAGCGGCCATGCGGGTATTGCACTCCGCCTTGCGGTCGCCAGACAGGCAAGGTGTGAACACGCGCCAGGTGGTTGCATGTACGCCAACCCGTGTGCGTCATCAACGGCTGGTGCGCCGCTGTGAAACCGTGCTGGCGGATGATTTTCGCAAACGGTGGACGCTGGCGGCCCTGGCCAGTGAGTTAACCACCACACCGTTTCACCTGTGCCGGGTATTTGCCCGTTACACGGGCAAATCCATACACCAGTATGTGCTGCAGCAGCGTTTGAGGGCAGCACTGGACTGCATGATTGACCGACCCCAAAGGCGCCTGACGGATATCGGGCTGGAGCTGGGGTTTGCCACGCCCAGCCATTTCAGCCAGGCGTTCCGCCAGCATTTTGGCATCAGCCCCCGCGAGTTTCGCGTGTGAGCCAAGAGTCTCGGATCTGCTGTATACGAAAATAATCGTAATTGAGCAGGATTTTGACAGTTTTACCGGCTTGAGCGGCATACGCTTTGCGCACCTTTGGTTAAATCACGGGAGCGCTAAGCAATGAAAAACCCTCTTGTTCAATCCATGCTGCCAGTATTGCTGGCAGCGACCCTGGCAGTACCGGCAATGGCCGCTGATCCGAATTTCCAGGAAATTGATGTGGATGTGCTGTACAGCCTGTACGAGGAAAACCCGGGAGATGTACTGGGCTGGGTGGCTGATCCGATTGGTGATATCAATAATGACGGCAGCCCGGATTTTGTCACCTCGGCACCATTTCAGGTCAACGACGGAAACACAACCGGCAAAGCCTATGTTTTTTCCGGCGCTGATGGCAGCCTGATCCATTCCATCGAAGGTAATCCCGGTGAATTGATGGGATATAGCGCCACCGGAGCCGGTGACGTCGATAACGATGGGGTACCCGATTACATCCTGGGAACGCGAGTACGCGCACTGGTGGTGTCCGGTGCCGACCATGCGGTGCTGTTTGAATGGGTGATGCCTGGTGAAGGTTTCGGTTTTGACAGTAACACCGCCGGAGATCTGAACGGCGACGGGCACGATGATGTGCTGGTGGGTGCGCCGTTTGCCTCCGCCAATGGCGCCAATTCCGGGGCTGCCTACGCTTATTCCGGAATGGATGGCAGTTTACTCTGGACCTTCGACGGCGAGGCCGGCTGGCTGGTTGGTCTGGGCCTTGGCCCGGTGGGTGATATCAATCAGGACGCGGTACCGGACATCGTGGTGGCTGCCACCGGTGCGGGTAACAATTTCAAGGGTGTCGCGTTCGTGCTGTCGGGTGTGGATGGTGAAATCCTGTTGCGGCTGGACCCGAAAACCCCGTCGGTGGGCCGTAATGGTGGCCGTACCTTTGGCGTGTTTCACACCCACGGTGCCGGCGATATCAATAACGATGGCATCAATGATATTTTTGTTGGTGAATATAACTCCAAGGGTGGGCAGCACAATCCCAACGGGGCCAATTCGGTTGGTTCGGGCCGGGGCAGGGCGCATGTCTTCTCGGGGGCGGATGGCAGCACCCTGTTGCGGCTGGAGGGCGAAAACTTTGGTGATGGTATGGGACCCGGCCGGGGTGTGCCCGACGTCAATGGTGATGGCCATGATGACCTTTTTGTGGCTGCCTGGGCCTACGGCCAGGGTGATGGCGAGACGGATGTTGGCAGAGGCATGCTGGTTTCAGGTGCGGATGGCAGCGTGTTGCGCAGCATGACCGGGACGATGCCGTACGGCTATATAGGGGTTGATGCACTGGCGGTGGGTGACGTGAACCATGACGGTCTGACCGATTACATTCTGACCGGTTGGGGATCGTTGCACCTGGTGCTGGGTAACTGAGCCTGGTCAGGGCCTGGGGGAGGCTGTTATCGGCTACGATGGCGCCTCTCCTGGCGCCATCGTGCTGATTTCCTGAGCGCTTGTTGCTGGCACCCTCAGCCCCGCAGAATCAACCGGCACGGCGCCTGGGTTCATGCTCTTTGCCATCCGCCGCTGCGACACTTTCGGGTTTTTCAAAACGGCGGCAGTTGTCTTCCAGCCACAGCCGGAAGTTCACCACCTTGGGCAGGTCAGCGTAGTGTGGCGGTGTGACAAAGTAATACGACCAGTCGGTTTTTACCACCCGCGGTACCGGCCGCACCAGGCGGCCGTGCTCCAGATCCCGCGCCACCAGTGACCAGCGGCTGAGCGCAATTCCCTGTCCCTGTTCGGCTGCCATCAGGGTGCTTAACGAATCGTTCAGCAAGGGCCAGCGACGTTTACGCGGGCTTTCGCCCAAAGCCTTGAACCAGGACCCCCAGACTTCGCTTTCGACGAACAGCAAGTTATGGTTTTGCAGTTCTTCAGTCGAATTGATCGGCCCGATTTCACGCAGCAGGCGAGGGCTGCAGACCGGCAATATCCAATCGTCCAGCAGCTTGCTGGCTTTCAGTCCCGGCCACTTTCCCGGGCCAAAGCGGATCGCCGCATGGAAATCTGATTCGTCAAAACTGACCAGGCTGTTGTCGGCGTTGATGCGCAAGTCTATCTGCGCCTGTTTCTGGTAGAAGTCCGCCAGTCGGGGCATCATCCATTTCTGCAGAAACGTCGGCACCATGCTGACGTTCAGCACGCCTTCCGACATGTCCAGTTCCAGCGCGCGCATCGCCTGGCGCATTTCGCGCAAGCCACGCTGTACACCAGGCAGCAGTTTTTTGCCGGCATCTGTCAGGCTGACCTGCCGGCCGTGGCGGTGAAACAGGGGCTGGTTCAGGCGTTCCTCAAGCAGGCGTATCTGCGAACTGACAGCGGCGGGGCTGACATTCAGAGTCTCGGCGCCCTTGGAAAAACTCAGGTGCGTGGCGACCGCTTCGAAGGTGCGCAGGGCGTTCAGGGGTGTGGGCCGCATGATGTTGGTTCTCGATTAAGAAAAACTTAATTTAACTTGAAAAAATCCCGTTGGATCATATTTGCCGAAAGGTATATAAAGTAACCTCTTAAATAGAATAATCACTTTCAGTAAAGGAGAATATCATGTTAAATGAATGCTTAAACGAAATCCAGAAAACTCCGGGCGAGAAACGCCAGCGGGTACAGATGGAACAGGCTCAGGAACGACGTTTGCGTCGTCAGCGCCGGCAGTCACGCGGTGCGCGCCGCTATGTTGATGGCTGGTCGGTACGCATGTGGTGATGGCGGGCCCCAAGAGGCTCTGCCCACCTGCTACTGATGGTTCCATCTGAGGGGTCATGCACACGCCGTCCGGCGCAGGCATGACCCCTTTTCTTTGCCCGGCACAAGCCGGATGGCACACCCCGCCTGATTCCTTTCCTTTGTTTTGCGTCCCACCCTGTTGCACGCCTAGTCCCTGATTTCCTGTCCCCGTTGCTGTTTGGCCGGTTGTTGATCCGGTTACCGGCGCACCACCGTGTTATTCCCGTTGAATCTGGGTCTCTGCTACATTACGGCTTTGCCTTCGGTGCTGGTTGCGGGGATAAGCGATGGACCCGGTAGTTGTGGCTTTCCTGTTTGGTGGTCTCAGCGCGCTGTCGCTGCCCCTGGGCGCAGCGCTGGGTTTGTGGCTGAACCCCGGCTTGCGCGTGACCGCCGCAGTGATGGCATTTGGCGCAGGGGCGCTGTTATGTGCCCTGGCCATTGAACTGGTGGTGCCGGCCCTGCAACATTTTCCGGACAATCCACTGGAAAGTTTCAAATGGCTGGCGCTGGGTTCCATGATTGGCTGCCTGTTGTTTATCGGCCTGGATCAGGCCCTGGCCAATATGGGCGCCTACCTGCGCAAATCCTCGACCATTGCTTCGCGCTTGAAGCGCATGAAAAAGCAACACTACCAGCACATCCTGGACAAATTGTCCGTGCTGGATCTGATGGTCAATCTGCCGCCCGACGAAATCCGCCGCGTGGTCAGCGATGTGGAACGGCGCACCTTCGCGGCCGGCGAGGTGATCTGTCATCCGGAAGATCCGTGTGATGCCCTGTATCTGATTGATTCCGGCGCGGTACGTATCCAGCCGCGGGACGCCGACGGTGAAGGCCCGGTGTTGCGCAAAGGTGAGGCGTTTGGAGAAATGGCGCTGGTTACCGGGCTGCCGGCAATTGCGTTTGCCGAAGCAGCGGAAGACACGGTGGTCTGGGAAATACACAAGGACGATTTCAAAGAGGTGGTGGCGGTTTCTCCGGGTCTGCAGAAAAACCTCAAGCGGCTCAACCGGCTACGCCAGGCGAATGGATATAAACAAGAGCTGCCACGGGGTATCAGCGCGGAACAATCCAGCCAGTGGCTGGAGCAGGCCAGTTCCAACCTGGAAACCGAAGTGGGCGAGCCCACCCAGAAAGAGATCATTCACGCGGCCCACCAGCAAAAAGGCAAGGGCAGTAACGTGGCCCTGGCCATCTGGCTGGGTATCGCGCTGGATGGCATTCCCGAATCACTGATCATCGGTTCCACCATGGATGGATCGGCCGTCAGCATGGCCCTGATCGGGGGCCTGTTTATGGCCAATATGCCGGAAAGCATGTCCAGCGCCGTGGTGATGAAAAACCAGGGCAGCAAGGCCTGGCCTATCATTGCCATGTGGACCGCCCTGATGGTAATGACGGCTTGTGGCGCCGCGCTGGGCAATGTGTTTATTGCCGATGCGCCGCATCATCTGCAGGCGCTGCTGGAGGGCATGGCGGTGGGCGCGATGCTGGCGATGATTGCGCAAACCATGCTTCCAGAAGCCTTTGATCACGGTGGCTGGCTGACCGGGCTGATGACCGTGGTAGGCTTCCTGGCCGCCATTTTCATGGGCACGCTGGATGAACAACACCGCATTGAGCGTCACCGTTCCGGTGAGCCGCTAGCCCTTACCATGGAAGTAAGCGATACCGCTATGGACTATTCCTGCAGCCCGAATGGGATGCGTTTCAATGCCACCTGTCCGTTGCTGATCACCAGCAGTACGTCCTGCAGGGCCAGCACGTCCTGCAAGGGGTTGTCGGGCAGCAGGATCATATCCGCCTCGTAACCGGCTGCAATGCGGCCGGTGCGGGATTCCAGCCCGAGCAGCTCGGCGGAACTGACCGTAGCGGCCTGCAGGGCTTCAAACGGGCTGAGACCCAGCCGCACCAGGTGCCAGACCTCGAGGGAAATGCGGTTAATCGACTCATTGTCATAATAATTGTCCGCACCGGTGGCAAAGCGCACGCCCAGCCGGTGTGCCTCCCGGATGGCCTGCTCCAGCCGCGGCACCATATGGGAACCGCGCAGGCGCAACACGTGGTCATATTGTTCCTCGTTCATTTCCGCCATGGTGATGTAGGTGGGCACGAACCAGGTCCCCCGTTGTTTCATCAGTTCAAGGGTAGCGGTGCTGAGATAGGTGCCGTGCTCAATACTGCGTGCGCCGGCCAGCACCGCCGCCCGTGCACCTTCATCGCCGTGCGCATGAACCATGACCGGTAAACCGTGCCGTTGCGCTTCATCGACGATAATTTCAAGCTGGGACTGGCTGTAGACCTGTTGCCTCGGGTCGGTGTCGGGGCGTCCGGCGCGTTCCGTGCCACGTGTTTTGATCACATCAACGCCACGCTCGGCGTTAACCTGTACCAGCAAACGCAACTCCTGTTCGCTGTTGACCCCTTGCAACAGGCTGGCCAGGCGCGGATCGGCCAGAATGGAGTCTTCCAGCCGGGGTGTGACGTACACACCGGCGGCCACCACATCCGGTCCGGGCAGTGCCCCGGAGCGCACCAGTTCGCGTAATCCGATGTCCTGGAATGCCGGCACGCTGGCGCTGCGAACGGTGGTCACGCCGGAATCCAGCGCGCGCTGCAGGGCTGGCATATTGTCCAGGTGGGTATGCACATCCACCAGTCCTGGCATCAGGAAATATCCCTGGCAATCGATCTCCTGGTAATCCGCCGGAACAGCTACGTCGCCGGCAATGATACGTTCAATTTTGCCGGCACTGATCAGCACGGTCATATTTGCCTGGATGGATTCTTCCGTGCCATTGAACAGGTTGCAGTGGCTCAGGGCATGCCGGCCTTGTGCATGGATGGCGGTGGAACAAGTCATCAGTAACAGTACTATCAGGCGGGGGATGATGGGGCTGAACATGCATGGCTCCTGTGGCTAATCCGGTACAAATCGTGCTGGCGTGAGTGTATCAGGGGAGGGCAGCGGAAGGGCGATGACAATTGCAGGGCTGACTTGACAGGCCTGCTAAAGATAGGGGGCAAACAGGGCCGCAGCGGCGTCGCGCAATCGGGTGGGAAGTTTGCGGGCATCCAGCCGCCGGCGGGTGAAGGAGGTGCATTGGCTGGCGGCCTGTTGAAAACGCTGACACAGCTCGTGGTTCAGACTGGAGTCAAACACCTCGATACCCAGTTCGAAGTTCAGTCTCAGGCTGCGCGGGTCCAGGTTGCTGGAACCCACCAGTGAATAGTCGTCATCGACCATCAGGCATTTACTGTGCGCGAACGGTGGCGGACGGAGCAGCAGACGCACACCGGAGTCCAGTAACTCCGCCAGGTTGTGTTGCAGGGCCCACTGCACCAGCGGCCAGTTATTCTGCCGCGGAATCATAACCTGCACATCCACTCCCGCCAGCGCGGCTGCCTGCAGACTGCCCATGATTTTGCGGTCGGGCAGAAAATAAGGGGTCATGATCCATACCTTTTGCCGCGCAGCCGAGATCACGCCCATATAGGTCAGCGCGAGTGCGTCCATGGTTTCATCCGGGCCGTCGGAAATGACCCGGCATTCCGCCTGGCCGGCAAGGCCGGGAAGGTCTTCCGGGCAGTTCAGGTCGCTGCCTCCGGCATATTTCCAGTCTTCAATAAACAAGCGTACCAGGTCGGCTACAACCGGCCCGCTGAAACCAAAGTGCAGATCGCTGGCACGATGTTTGGACGGGCCATTGATCAATTGCCGGTCGCTGATGTTCATGCCACCGGCAAACGCTCTGCAGCGGTCGGTCAGCAGCAGCTTGCGGTGGGTGCGCAGGTTGATGCTCAGGCTGGGTGGCAGCAACCTCAGTGGCATGAAGCGGCGGTGCTCCAGCCGGTGCTTTTTCAACAGCCGCAGGATGGTTGGAAAACTGTAGCGCAAGCCCACATCATCCACCAGGATTCGCACGGCGACACCTCGATCGTGTGCGGCCGCTAACTTGCGGATGAAGCTTTGCCCGGTGCGGTCATTGTCGAAAATATAACTGCTGAGCAGAATTTCTTCGCGTGCCTGCTCAATGGCCTGCAGCATGGGCGGGTAGGCTTGTTCACCGTTGTGGTAGCAATCGACCCGGTTGTCCTTGCGCAGCGGCCCGCCAGTGATGGCCAGGCCTATACGCCGTATGGAAGCCTGACCGCTGCCTGGCAGTTCGGCGCGCGCACGCCCTCCTTCCGGGGAGAAACGCGAGGATAGCCGATGCGCTTTGCGGTGCACGCGGTTTACGCCAAACAGCGTGTACAGCAGCGCGCCGGCTATGGGGAACAAAAAAACCAGGCCCAGCCAGCCAAGCGCGGAACGGGAGTCTCGCTTGTACAGCAGTACATGCAGGCCCGCGGCAGTGGCCACGACCACGTGAATACTGACCAGTGACAACAGGTAGTCAAACAGCATGGGTTTATTGTACATGCCGCATGCATGCCGGCCGCTGCTGTCTTCGCCGCAACCAGCCGGAAGGTGACGCCGCCCGCAGCGGCGATCGTGGAGGGCTATTTACCCATCGGGTACACTGACAGCGGCACACAACATAATGGATAATCCGCCATGCCTGAACGCAGTTCCTACATTGATTCCTATTACTCCGCCAGCGCCAATCGCAGTCCGGATTCCCCGGCCTTGCAAGGCGATGAAACGGCAGATGTTTGTGTAATCGGGGGTGGCTATACCGGGCTGTCCAGTGCGCTGCATCTGGCTGAGCGGGGGTATGATGTGGTGCTGCTGGAGGCTGAACGGGTGGGGTGGGGTGCTTCCGGCCGGAATGGCGGTCAATGCACCATTGGGCAACGCCAGCCGCAGGAGGAGCTGGAACAACGGCACGGCCGTGAAGTGGCGCGCAAGCTGTGGGACCTCAGCCTTGAAGCCGTCAGCACGGTGCGTTCCCTGATTCACCGCTTCGATATTCAATGTGATCTGAAACAGGGCAATCTGCAGGCAGCCGCCAAGACCAGCGATGCCGAATGGTACCGGCGGCATGCCGAGCATATGCAGAACCACTACGGCCTGGAGTGCCGTTTCGTGGAAGGCGATGAATTGCGGCACCTGTCGGGCAGTACGGCATTCAAAGGTGGGGTGGTGGAATACCGGTCGGCCCATTTACACCCACTGAACTATGCCCTGGGGCTGGCGGCCGCGGCTGCAGGCCTGGGGGTGCGGCTGTATGAAAACAGCCGGGTCCTGTCCTATGACAGGAAATCACCCACCCGCGTCCGCACCTCCGCCGGTTCGGTCAAAGCCCGGTACGTGGTGCTGGCCTGCAACGGTTACCTGGAACGGCTGGAGCCGCGGGTTGCCGGGCGCATCATGCCCATCAATAACTTCATACTTGCCACTGAACCCTTGTCGGCCGCGCAGCAGGCGCAGATAAACCCTGAAGACCTTTGCATGTTTGATGCCAAGTTCGTGGTGAATTACTGGAAGCTGAGCGGCGATGGCCGCATGCTGTTTGGCGGTGGCGAAAGCTACACCCGCCGGTTCCCACGCGATATCAAATCCTTTGTGCGCAAATACCTGTTACACCTGTACCCCCAGCTGGAAAGTGCGCGTATTGACTATGGCTGGGGCGGCACTTTGGCGGTGACGATGAACCGCATGCCGAATTTCGGCCGTTTGCCTCCCGATATCTATTACGCGATGGGTTATTCTGGCCATGGCGTGCAAATGGCGACCCTGGCCGGAAAACTGATCGCGGAAGCGGTGGCGGGAACGGCCGAGCGCTTCGATATTATGAGCCAGCTTCCGTCCCGTGATTTTCCAGGCGGCACACTGTTGCGCTGGCCGGGCCTGGTCGCAGGCATGCTCTACCATGCCATGAAGGATCGTTTGGGCGATTGAATCCTGAAGAAAAAGCAATTCGACACTGCGGGGTAACGCTATGAGATTGGTCCATCGCAGCACCCGGTCACTCGCTAGCGGCAACATTGGAATGTTGTTGCTCTGCCTCTGCTCAACTCCGGCCTGGGCCACCAGTGGTTATCTTCCACATGGCACCGGCACCAAAAACAAGGCAATGGCAGGTGCCGGCATGGCCGCTCCGGAAGAGGCAATGGCGGTGGTCAGCAACCCGGCTGTGATGCTGCAAGTGGCCGGACAATCCCAATTGGGTCTGGCCCTGTTCCGTCCGCGCTCCAATTATTTCAGTTCGGAAAGTGACCGCAACGGCCGCTTCGGCAGTTTCACCATCGGTCCGAATCATTTGTATGCAGAACAGAAAACGCTGCTCACACCATTTTTCGCCCGCAGTTGGCGCCTGACGGATAAATCTGCCTGGGCTTTGGCCGTGCATACGCGCAGTGGCATCAATACCGAGTACCGTGGCGGCACCGCGAGGTTCGACCCGGATGGCGACGGTCCGCAGGAGGTACAGACCTTTGCCGGCACCCTCGGAGATGGCGATGTGAAATGGAAACTGGCGCAAGCCCTGCTGGACATCGGCTATTCACGCCAGCTCGGGCAGGGTGCCTCCTGGGGCATTTCCGCGGTGTTGGCCGCGCAGACATTCAGTGCCAGCGGTTTTGCAAACCTGGCCGGCCTGACCGAAGCCTATGCGCTCAGCGGCGGCTCGGTATTGCCGCAACGGCTGTCTGCCAACGGCAGTGATACGTCCTACGGTGCCGGGCTGGAGGCCGGGGTGCATGTTCAGTGGAACGAGGCGTGGAGTTTTGCGGCCTCTGCGCAGTCAAAAATCTACATGAGCCGGTTCAGCAATTACGCGGATTTTTTGCCTGATGGCGGACGTTTCGACCTGCCTGCGGATATCAAGCTGGGGCTGAGCTGGCGGCCGCTCGACCGGCTGCTGCTGAATTTTGATATCGAGCATATTTTTTATGGTGGCGTGGACGTGTTCGGGAATTCGCTGGATGACCTGCTGCGTTGCCCTGCCGCCGGACAGGGCGGCGAGGACCCTTCGTTCTGCCTTGGTGGCAAGCACGGCGGTGGGCTGGGTTGGGACGACGTCACGGTATTCAAACTGGGTGCGCAGTGGCAAGCCGGCAAGCGGTGGGCATTACGGGCAGGTTACAGCCTGGGCCATCAACCCGTGCCCATCAGCGATATGAACAATAACCTGTTCACGCCGTACCTGGCCGATGCGCATTACACGGCAGGCATAAGCTGGCGCATGGCTGAGCGTGGTGAACTGAACCTGGCCTTGATGTACACCGAGGAAGAATCCATGAATGAACGCAACCGTTTCGATATTGGCCAGGTGCTGATCAGCGAGGCGGATCAATTCGAACTGGAGATCAGTTATGGCTGGTCATTTTAAAAGCACGTAGCGTGCTGCGCGCTGCTGTGCTCAGAAAATGCCGGCTTCAAGCCCGGCAGCCAGGGTCATGCCCAGTTCCTCGCAGTCATCAATAAACTCCTCACGCCAGTCGCCAACACACATCAGCGGGGCCTGCACGGCCTTCCAGTTCAGGCCGGAAACGATGCGTTCAATGCCGCTGCGGGTGCCGCTGCCGTCGTTACCGGCACGGACAAACAGGGCCCAGGGCAGCGCATCGGTATGGTCCAGGCAGGGATAATAGATGCGGTCGAAAAAATCCTTCATCGCACCGCTCATGTAGCCAAAGTTTTCGGTGGTGCCCAGGATGATGGCCTGGCAGGCCAGCACATCCTGTGCCTGGGCCTCAAGCGGTGGCAGCCAGCGAATCTCCACGCCGTTGATATCGGGATGACGGGCGCCACGCAGCACCGCTTCGGTCATCTGGCGGGTATGCGGCGATGGCGCATGGGATACCAGTAATACTTCACTCATGCTGACATGGTAACAATAGCTGGTGATGGATGGTCAGTGTTACGCATGGCAACACATCAGGACGGCGCAAGATGGCATAATTTCAGAGTCCAAGGAAAAGCGCCATCAGCGCACGAATTTACACTCAGGAGATCCCATGACCGACACTCACCCATCACGTCCGCTGGATGGCATACGCGTGCTCGAAGTGGGCCAGCTGCTGGCCGGTCCCTTTGCCGGCTGTATTCTGGCTTACTACGGTGCCGAGGTGATCAAGGTTGAGCCGCCGGGCGAAGGTGACCCGATCCGCCAGTGGCGGGTGCTGGATGAGGGCGGCACCTCGTTCTGGTGGCGCAGCCTGGCGCGCAACAAGAAATGCATTACCGCGGATCTGCGCTCGGATGAAGGCCGCGCACTGGTGCGCCAACTGGCTGACCATTGTGATGTGCTGGTGGAAAACTTTCGTCCGGGCGTGATGGAAAAATGGGGCCTGGGACCGGATGAACTGGCCCGCAGCAATCCCGGTTTGATCTATTCGCGCATATCCGGATATGGCCAGGACGGACCGTACGCCAGCCGGCCGGGCTTTGCCTCGGTGTGCGAAGGCCTGGGGGGGCTGCGCTACGTCAACGGTTTTCCGGGTGAGGCGCCGGTGCGCCCCAATCTGAGCATTGGCGACACCCTGGCCGGGCTGCATGCCACGCTGGGCATCGTGATGGCCTGCGTGCACAAACTGAAATCGCCACAGGGCGAGGGTCAGGTGGTGGACACCGCGCTGTTTGAAAGTGTCTTCAACCTGCTGGAAGCCGTGGTGCCGGAGTACGATGGCGCCGGCGTTATTCGCCAGCCTTCCGGCTCCACCCTGACCGGCATAGTACCCACCAATACCTACCGCTGTGCCGATGGCAAGTTCATCATCATCGGCGCCAATGGCGATTCCATATTCAGCCGTTTATGCGACTGCATGCAACGCACGGATATGGCCCAGGACGAGCGTTTCAGAAGCAACAGCGGGCGGGTCAAACATGAAGCGGAAATCGATGCGGTCATTGCCGGCTGGTGTGGCTCCATGCCGTCCGGCAGCGCGCTGGCGCTGCTGGAGCAGGCGCGGGTGCCGGCCGGCCCGATCTACAACGTGGAAGACATGGTTAATGACGAGCATTTTCAGGCTCGCGGCCTGTTTGAATCCGTTGCGGTTGGCGACAAGACCCTGAAAATTCCCGCGCTGGTGCCCAAGCTCAGCGCCACGCCGGGACGTACCGATTGGGCTGGTGCCGAGGTGGGCGCCCACAATGCGGAAATCTATCTTGGCCTGCTGGGGATGGAGCAGGACGAATACGATCAGTTGCGGAATCGCGGTGTGATCTAACAGTGGTGGTTTAATTCCATCAATCCGGATCGCGTATCCGGCAGACAAGAAAAAGGGGCCCAAAAGGGCCCCTTTTTATACTGCACGGGATGTTATCAGCTGAAGCGGCGGAACCCGACAACGCCCACTGCCAGCATCAGCAGCGCTGCTATGGCCATGCCATACCGGCTCAGGGTGGGTATGCCTTCAAAGAACACGGTGTTGGTTACCGTGCAGCTGGCGCCCTGTCCGGCGCTGATTTCCAGATTCTCACAGTCATTGTCCACTTCAACATAACTGTCGGTGAAAGACTCTTCCACCCAACAGTTGGCTGACGGGTAACCGGGTGTGACGGAGGCGGTAAACTGCTCATCACCGTCGCCATGGAAAACGATGCAGGACGTGTCAACATCGTCGTCATCGCCGCTGACGTCGTCCAGCAGGCATAAAACGCCCTCTGGGCTTTCAGTTCCCGCCTGTCCGAGGTGTTCAATCCAGCCGTTTTCGCAATACAGGGTCAGGTAATAACTGGTGTCGACATCGTCGCCGCCGCTGCCTTCAAAGACCCAGACTTTTTCGATATCGATATCCACCGGGTCTGGCGAGTTGGTGATGTCACAGCGGTAGGCATCGCCCTGGTTGATTTGTTCGAAGGTGCAGCCCGGGCTGACGCCAGCGCTGTAGCTGGCGCTGTAGCCGTCAGGCACCACTTCGGTGATGCTGCAATTCATTTGACCATCGTCAAAACTTTGCACCACGAAGGTAACCGTGTCGCCCTCGGCAATCATTTTGCTCTGGTCCAGCGGCAGGCCGGTATTGCAGCTGATGTCTACCCGTACTTCGGCCGGGTTGTCATCGGTGAAATTCTTGGTAACGCGGAAAGTGGCACGATCGTCGTCGCCGCCCTCGCCGATCTGGCATTGCTGGACGGCTGCGTCTGCACAAATGTTGTCCCAGGCGACATCGCAACAGAACGAATCGCTGGCGCAGATCAATGCTTCGCATTGGGCGTCATCGCATCCGGGTGTGCCGTTGGCAAAAAAGCAATCGCTGCCGCCGCCGCCAGCAGGCGCACTGGTAAAGGGCAGGCCGTCACGGCCGACATCCTGTGCCAGAACCGCCATGCTGCCGAACAGGCAACAGGTCATGAACAAAGTCGTTAAAAACTGTCTGATTGAAATCGTGCGGCGCATATCGGTCTCCCTCGAGTTGATAATGACTTTTCAGTCCCAGCGCAGGCACTGCACTTTCATGCCCCACACTATGTTAGCACGATATGGGGATTTAGTGTTTTCAGTTGCACATGTTGCTTAACTTCAGCACATTATTCCCGCTATCATGGCGGCCGGGCCGCTGCGTTCCTGGCAGTCTGAAGGAAAAGGCTGCCGCTTGAGCCGTGCCAACTGCGGCGGAGTCTGACCTGTTTCGCAGGGTGCATATGGCGTATAAAAAACGAATAGCGATACTTGCCGTTTTGATTGCGGCTTTGCTGGCACAGTTCTGGCTCGGCTCACGTTATCCGGCCATTGATGAAAAAGCTGCCATGGCCGGCGAAGTGGTGATGGGCGATGTGCTCAGTTTCGATGCGGCCATCAGGGTCAGCGCCGCCGATCCGCTGTGGCAAAAAATTGGCAAGTCCACGGTCAACTGGATTATGACCAACCGCCAGGGCATGACCTTTGGTGTATTGCTGGCCAGCCTGGTACTGAGCCTGTTGCAATTGCTGCGCAGGCAATCGGGCAGTGGGCACGTTTTCCGGGATGTGCTTAAAGGAGTGCTGATCGGCGCGCCGCTGGGCGTGTGTGTCAACTGTGCTGCGCCCATCGCCTTCGGCATGCGCAAGGAAGGTATGGCCAGCGGCACCAGCCTGGCCACCATGTTCGCCTCGCCCACCTTGAACATTATTGTACTGACCATGACGTTCAGTCTGCTGCCGCTGTATATGGCCGTCACCAAGGTGGTCGTGACGGTGGCCTTCCTGCTGCTGGTGCTGCCCGTGATGGTGCGCTGGCAAAGCCGCCGTGAAA
>JBFIHZ010000022.1:0-22418 GCA_041601535.1 Lysobacterales bacterium
CCGCCGGCAGATGCCGGCGGCCGGCCGGTATACCAACGGGTCAGAAATTGAACCGCAGATTGACGCCGTACCAGCGCGGCGGCTGGTAGGATACTTCGTTACAACCGCACAGCGCCGCCAGGTCGAAGCCCTGGATACCCGCCGCTTCGTCGGTCAGGTTGCGGCCAATCAATGCCACTTCCCATGATTCGTTGGGGCTGAGCCAGGACCAGCGCAGGTTGAACATGGCATAGCTGTCGAACTTGTCGGCATCGAAGTTACGCAGGTTGTAGTAGTACTCGTCTGACCAGGTGCCATCCAGCACCAGTGCCATTTCACCGCCCATGGCCTGCCAGGAATAACGCACCAGGCCAGTTGCCTGGAACTCGGGGGCATAGGTGGGTTTCACATCCCGCGGTGGCAGCGGTGAATTGATGCGCAAGGGCACGTCTTTTACGGTGGCGTCCATCCACGACACGCCAAACAGGAGATCCCAGCCATCGGCCGGCGAACTCTGCACCTGGAACTCCATGCCGTAGTTATCCGCATCGGCATTGACCACCACACCGGCAACGCCGGTGAACAGGAAGGCCTGGTAATCCTTGTAATCATAATAAAACGCGTCCAGCTGGAAGCGGGTGCGGCCTGAGGCGGTGGTCTTCTTGAAGCCGGCTTCCAGCGTGTGCAGGATTTCCTCCTCATACGGCAGGAAGGAGTCGGGGAAGCCCAGGCCACCCGGAATCGGCGCGTTATAGCTGGCGGCCTTCACGCCACGGTTGATGCCGGCGTACACCAGCAGGTCGTCCGCCGGGGTCCAGTTCAACTGCAGTTTGCCGGCCCACAGGGTGTCGGAGCGCTCGTCGGTGTAGTACTCACCCAGGCCGAGGAAATCGCGGCGGATATTGATGTAGGGGTCACCCACGTTGACCGAGAAGTTGTTCTGGTTGAAATAAAACCCCTGGCGCATGCGGTAATCCTTTTCTTCCTGCATCACGCGCAGGCCGGTGATCAGCGTCATGTTGTCGGCAAAGTCCCATTCATACTGGCCAAACAGCGAGTAGGAATCGGTTTTCAGGCGCGCCTCGACGCCAATGTCCGCGCCGGCCGGGAAGGGGAACAGCGAATCGAGCAGGGCCGGCAGGCTGTTGGCTGGCGCCTTCAGGCCGTTATCCGATTCGGAATCGATGTTCAGGTAGAAAAAGCCCAGCACCCAGTTTGAATGATCGGTGGAGCCGGTCAGGCGGAATTCCTGGGTAAAGCTGTTGGCGTCCACGCCGGCATAATTGGCCAGTTGATTGACTGGTGCTGAATCCACGTCGATAAACAGCAGTTTGCGGTAATTCTTGTAGTCGGTGACCGAGACAAACTGCAGGTCATCACGGAAATCGTGCTCCCAGCGCATATTGATGCCGGAGGTTTCGGTAAAGCCGTTATTGTCGAAAGCGAAATCGCCGGAAGTCCGCCAGCCATCGCCATCCGGGTCGCGGTAACCGAAGAAGTCACCGCCCGCACCGAAGCGGCCGATCAGATCGCCACCCGGGTCATTCAGGCCGAACAGGCCGTTGTTGTTGGTGTCACCGCCAAAATCGCTGCCGTCCGCGGCGATACCCGTGCGGGTTTCATTGGGGTCGGTCACGTCGATAACGTTGATCAGTTCGCCCACCCCATTGACCCCGTCAAACACGCCAATGGTGGGTTTGGACTGGTAGGGCCCGGTGGCCACATCGCTCTTGGCGTAGTTGGCGGAGAAACTGACCGACGTCTTGTCGCTGGCGAGAAAGGTCATGGTGCCGCGGATGGCCTTGGTATCATCATCACCCATGTCGGCGCCAGCGCCTTCACCCGGTGAGTTGCCGGTGCCGCCACCAAATGTTCCGCCACCGAACTCGGCGAACGGGTAGATGTTCTGCAAATATCCGTCGTGCTTGTTGAAATACACCGATACACGGCCGGCCACCGTGTCGTTGAACGGGCCGCCAAAGGCGCCTTCAAAGCGGTAGTGGTTGGCATCGGTGGGTGAATCAAAGCGGCCGATGGTGAAATCCGCAAAGCCGTCGAATTCTTCAAACGTGGGTTTGCGGCTGATGTAATGCACCAGGCCGCCGGTGGCATTACGGCCAAACAGGGTGCCTTGCGGGCCCTTGAGGACTTCCACCCGGTCAATATCGAACAGGGCAAAGGTATGTGCCTGAGCGATGGCGATATACCCCTCGTCCAGGTAAACCGCATTGGGTGATTCAATAATGTCGTTGAAATCGTTCTGGGTGACACCGCGGATGGAGAACTGGGTGTTCTGTCCCGCCAGGTTGCCGCTGATGTGAACACCCGGTGTAAAGCGGGCCACATCGAAACTGCGCTCCACGTTCAGCGCGCGCAACTGCTCTCCACTGAACGCGGTGATGGCAATACCCACATCCTGCAGCGATTCTTCACGTTTTTGCGCGGTAACCACTACTTCTTCCAGCAATACCTGAGCGCTCGCCGGCGCGGCCAGAAACAGTGCCATAACAACGGAACAAGCCAGTGCTGACTTCGTGCGTTTGATTTTCATGTTGAGCCCCGTAATGCGTGCCGATTAAAGTTTACCCTCGTTCCCTGCGCCGGTATTCCATGGCAAACCGCATGGCGTCTGCCCGTGCCGGTTATTCTCGATCAATTATAATTTATTGTTTTACTGTATCTTTATAGCAGGGATTGTCAATGGAAACGCATACCGCTTGACGTGCGGTCAAGGGAAAAAGGCGGTTTGGGCCATGGCGGCTGTCCGATCAGGTACCGCCGGTGCGGGGTTTGCGCCGGTCGACCACCGGTTTGCCGGCAAACACGGTTGGCCGTCTCTCAGCGGAATCATCTTTTCTGACCCCTTTGACGTAATCACGACCCCAGTATTCCTTGCGGTCATAATTGGCGTCGGCTGTCGGCTGTTGGGTTTTTTGGCGGCGGCGCTGATAGCTCTGTTGCCGTTGCCTGCTCCAGTCGGAAAATTGTTGCTGCAGTTTCGGGTCATCCGCCAGGTCATGCAGGTCCAGATGCATTTCGTCCACCATGTCCAGCGCCACCGGGAACACCCGGGCAATGGGTTCATGCTGTTCGAACCGTATGGTTTCACCCGGCACGGTGATGCGCCAATTCACCGTGAACGGGAATGGCAGCCAGTCGGTGCGGATTAAGCCGTCCAGTGGCGTGACATTGGCGTGGTCGTGGTTGGAAGGGCCGGTTACCATCAGGCCGTAACCGGGTGGTGTGCGGAACAGGAAGGGCAGGTCCCAGGTGACCACGCCAGAGCCGAAATGTGACCGCGGGCCGTATTTTGTTCTTGGTTGCTGGTAAATGAAAATCTGTTCGGGAGGCGTCATCCCGTTCCAGATAAACTCGCTGAGCACCGGGTTGAGGATCTCCCAGCCCAGCGTGTTGGCGGCGGAAAGCGGGGTGCAGCGATAGGCATACTTTTCCGGCGTACTGTCCATCCATTTGCGTTGCCCGCGAGCGGGGCGAATGAACTGGCCCGCATCATCCGGGGCACCGGGGAGGACAAAGGCGCTAACCGCCACTTTTTCTGTTTGCATTGCGCGATCCTTGATCAGCTGCTCAAAGCCTCTCATTGGATACTGCAACGCAAGCAAACGTTAACGCTTTTTGTGGGCTTACTTCAAGTCCTGAGATCAATCAGGCAAGCAGCAGGACATTTTCCGGTGGCGGTCAGGCAGCGGTGAGGTCCGCGGCGGAGTAAGCAGCGCCAGGGTCTGGTCAATAAAAAGGCCGGGTTCCGGCAAGCCTTGTGGCTCGACGGAACCCGGCCCGTGGCCGGTCACCAGGTTACCCGAAGGTCAGGCTGGCAGTGACGTTTGGCCGCAGCAGGAATCAGCGGCCCGCCATCAACCTTTTTGACCCCGGAGTGCAACCCAACAAATAACTGTCTGTTTTAGCGACACACCTTGCTGCCCGGTTTGCCTGTGCACTTGTTCGATGCGCAGTCGCTGTTGACCTGGCAGGATGCTCCCGAGGGCAATCCCCCCGTCGCGCAGTCGGAATCGGCTGCATCGGTGTCGCCGTCACAGTCATTGTCCAATCCGTCGTTACAGCTGACTTCTGTCGGTTCGGTTATGGTGCAACCCGAGCCGCCGTCCGGGTCCAGGAACGGTTCCACTTCGCTGAAGTAAGCCGCGAATGCGCCGTCAACGGTGGCATTATTCACGGCGTCGCAATTGTCATTGAGATTGGTGCCGCAGGCGCCCGATAGCTGGCCTACGATCTGGCCGGCGCTGTTGACCACCGGCGAGCCGCTGCTGCCGCCCTCGGTAGCGCCAACCACGTCCCGGCTGTAAATGCGGTCACCGCGTGGCCAACTGGAGCAGACGCCAGCGCTGGTGTCCACCGTGTGGCTGGAGTATGACTGCGGTGCGCCTTGCGGATGACTGATGCGGAACAGTTCCGTGCCATTGCTGAAGGCCACCGGGGCTTCGTTCCAGCCCAGGAAAGCACTGCCCGCCGGGGCGCTTTCCGACAGCCGCAACAGGGTGTAGTCCTGGTTGCGACCGCTGGACACAATGCTGGCACCCAGGGTGCGGGGGAAGGTGGAGCGCAAGGTCGCATAGGAGGCTTCGCACAGAGATGTATCACCACAGCCAGAGGAGGCAAACTGGAAGAAGTTTTCCAGTGAGCTGGCTTCTCTGCCCTTGCTGATGCAGTGGTTGGCAGTCAGGAACAGCGGCAGATTGTTTGAGCTGTCGTTGTCGTTGATCAGGCCGCCCGAGCAGATGTAGTAACTGCCGCCTGAACGAAACAGCATATGTGCCACCGCGTCCTTTGCGGTGTTGACCGCAGCATCCGAGCCGCAAGCGGCGTTTTGCACGCAGGATGCATTATAGCCGCATTCGCCCGCCATAAAGCGTGGGCGTATGTGGCCCAGGCCGGCAATACGGAAACCCGTATCGCGCAGGGTGCGGGAGTTTGCCGGGCCGGTCTGGCGTAATTGCAGCGTAATCGAGTCACCGGCCAGTGTATGGGAATCAAAGCTGCCGCTGCCCAGCGGACCACGGCCGCTGTACGGGCCGAACACCTGACCCTCGGCAGTGTACAGGTACATGGCTGCACCGGCAGGCAGGTTGAAATTGGCGAACTGCACGCGCAGTGCTACCGCTCCGGGCGATGACAGTTCAGCCGTGTACACATAGCCACCATCGTCAGTGGCCTTCAGGGCGCCCACGTTCATTTTGTGTGACTGGCCGCGCAGGCGGGACAAGTTGACGTTGCGGAACGAAACATCCACCGAAAGGTCCTGGCTTAAACCAACGATTTCCGGTGTCTGTTTCGGCGCGTTATCCACCGCATCGAGTTCAGCTTTGGTCGCTTGTACCTGCAGCGCATTATCGCGCGCCGCGGCCACGCGTTCAGAAACCAGCCATTGATGGTAGGCCTTGCGCTCCGCTTTCAGGGCTTCGGCGTTGACCGGCCGCTTGTCCACCCGCGTATCCATTTGCTTGGGCGGTGCCGCCACCGCGTTCAGTGACAGGCAGAAAATGCCGGATAACAGGAACAATAAAGATAGGGAAAATCGAGTGTTACGTGTCATGGTGCATTCCTCTTGCTCGTTTTGAGAGGTCGCGCCGGGCGGGCAGTTTGTCGCCCTGCCGGCGCCTGCTTCAGCTCGAAGTGTCGGGCCAAGTTACACCTGTGTAACGGTGACATCAAGCCGGCCACTTTCATAAAAAAACTACGAAAATTACTGGATAATGTGCGCAGCCGGCAGAGATCCATCAAGCAGCTTGCTTCTGTGCGTTTGATGGGCCGGTGAGCACGGATGCCGGGCTTTTGTGGATGCGGGAACAGCACGGTCACGTCATAATGAATGGGGCTGACACAGTGGCGTTGGGTTTTTTCCGGCGCCACCAGTATGGGAGAAGCGGTAGATGACTGATCTGGAAACTGCCTGGCAATTCGGGGTGGCACTGGGCCTGGGCATGCTCATTGGGCTGGAGCGCCAGCGCACCGGGGGAGAAGAACAGAATTTCGCCGGAGTCAGAACGTTTTCGCTGGTGGCGCTGCTGGGCGCCCTGGCCATCTACGCAGGTGAACGGACGGGTCTTGAGTGGATCGTCGGCCTGGTGTTCCTGGCGGTGGTTGCGCTGATCGTGGTGGCCTACCAGGCCACGTCGCGTCAAGGCAAAACCGGCGCAACTACCGAGGTCTCATTGCTGATTACGTTTTTCCTGGGCTGCCTGAGTGCCTGGGGCGAGCCGGGCATGGCAGGGGCCATCGCGGTTGTGACCATGCTGCTGTTGGCACTGAAAGGCTGGCTGCACAACCTGGCCAGCCGGATCGAGACCTCCGACGTGGAGGCAACGCTGAAGTTTGCCATCATCACACTGATTGTCCTACCGCTGGTGCCGGACACCAACTACGGCCCGGAGGGCCTGGAAGTGATCAACCCGTACAAAACCTGGTTGATGGTGGTACTGATCGCCGGGCTGAATTTTATTGGCTATATCCTGGTGAAAGTGGTGGGCAAGGAGCACGGCCTGGGCATCACGGGCTTGCTTGGCGGCCTGGTCTCCAGTACCGCGGTAACCCTGGGCTTTTCCCAACGCAGCCGTGAAGAACCGGATCTTGCACCGGTGCTGGCGCTGTCCATTCTGCTGGCCTGGACGGTGATGTTTTTCCGCGTGGTGGTGGAGGTTGCAGTGGTGAATTTCGAGCTGGCCAAAAGCCTGGCCGTGGGCCTGGGTCTGATGGGTTTTGTCAGTCTCGGCATCTGTTTGTTGTTGTACCGCCGCGGCCGCAGCAAAGCCACTGCGGAAGTGACCACCGACAGGCACCCGTTTTCGCTGGGCGATGCCATCAAGTTTGGCGGCTTGTTTGCCGTGGTGATTTTTGTCGCCAGCGCGGCACAGAACTACTTCGGTGATACCGGCCTGTACGTGGCCGGTGCGCTGGCCGGCCTGACCGACGTGGACGCCATTGCACTGTCCATGGCCAACCTGTCGCAGGATGACCCGTCAAAATCAGCTGCCGCGGCCCGCACCGTCGTGATCGCGGTGATATCCAACACCATGGTCAAATCCGGCATGGTGGTCTGGCTGGGCGCGCCGTCAATGCGTAAAACCATTTTGCCGATTACTGCCGCACTGGCAGCTGCCGGCGTGGGTGCTGCCTTGCTGGTTGGCTGAAGTAAAGGGTTGATGCGTCGCTTGCCGGACGACAACGGCATTCTGCCTGTCGTCAAACCGCACCAGGATTAAAGCAAAAATATCATCAACTTTTCCAGCCAAATCAGTCCGTTATTTCGCATTAACTTGGGTGGTATCTGATGCAGGTCAAACTCGGCACTGACCTTTCATGCCTAGAATAAATGCGTAAAAATGGATGTCACTATGACCACATCCGGGCGCAACTCATTGGCAGCAGTTATTTATGTGTGTTGCAAGCCCCGCATTCGCAGGGGCGCAGGGCGTCGGCGGCTGTCACAACGTCGCGCCGCTGGGTCTACATGCTGGAAAATGAAATCTCGGCAGGGGTAGTAGACATAAAATCAACCAATTCCACCCAAAGGGAGAACACCTTGCGCATAAATTCAAGGCGTTTTTTTCAGCTGGCACTGATGGCAAGCATCGGATTTTCCCTGTCAGCCACAGAAATACAGGCCCGCGAACTTATCCTGTTCCAACCAGGCCAGTCTTCCTGGGAGTGGTTGCTGGTCCCGGCATCGCATGGGGGTGGCAAGCGCATGCGTGAAGGCAAGACCTGCCTTTCGTGCCATGACGGCGAGGAGAAGGCCATCGGCAAGTTGATTGCGTCGGGTGAAAAGCTCGAGCCACAGCCCATTACGGGGATGTCCGGCTATATCGGGATGAACGTGGAAGCAGCCTACGATGACAAGAATGTTTACCTGACGCTGAGCTGGGATGATGTTGCTTCTGCCAAATGGGGCGACCAGGACGCGGCCACCAACCTGACGGTGAGCATCGGCAGCCCGGCACTCAATGTCGCCCCGGTCGCGGGTTGCTGGGCCGCGTGTCACAGCGATCAGCCAGGCATGTCCGATCCAGCGACCGGTACTGAACTGACCAAGTATTTACCCGGATCGCGCAACAAGATGTCTAAAACCGGCGGTGGTACCGACCGCCGAACCGCGGCTGAACTGGATGCCCAACTGGCGGAAGGCAAGTACCTGGAGTACTGGCAGGTGCTGCTGAATGAAGAGGGTCTGCAATCGGTTGGCGATGGGTACTTTCTGGATGGCAGGGTGGCAAACAAGGATTCAGCCGCAACTGCCACCGCCTGCAACAGCAACAAGAAATGGACTGTAGAGATAGTGCGGCCATTGAAGCCAGCCGGTAAAGCGCGCCATGCCCTGAGTGAGGGAGTTGAATACACGCTATCTGTTGCCTTGCACCAGAACCATGCTTCAGGCCGCTTCCATTACACCTCATTGCCGATGCGCTTCGTGCTGGGCGCAGGCGACGCCGAGTTGAACGCTGGCCGCAAGTAGAAAACCGATTATGTCTTTCGGAGCCAATGAGAAGTAGGTAAGCCCATGAGCAAAAAGGCCAGAATTCCATCCCGGGCTACCCGGACTTCCTGGCTTGTCCGTGTGGCACTGGTCGGCACGGCCGCGCTGATCCTGGTGCTGGTATCCCCCCTTCCAGCGCAGCACGAATCTTTCACCGGCGGCGACACGGCTTACTCCGATGAGGGAGTTCAGTCTTGCATCACCTGCCATGGTGCGGACGATGAGATGCTTGCAACGCCACACGCCTTGCAGGCACACCGCGCATCGCCATTCGGTGAAGGTAAGCATGATTGTGAGGCCTGCCATGGCCCCAGCAAGGCGCATTTGAGCCGCAACGAGGATGGCAGCCGCCAGGCAGCGGATTTTAATTTCAATTCAACCACCCCCGCCGAGGAGCAAAACAGGGTCTGCCTGGCCTGTCATGAGGCTGCCAACCTTTTCCACTGGCCCGGCAGCACGCATGATGTAGAAGCCGTTGCTTGTGCTGGCTGCCACGAAATTCACGCGATTGACGACCCTGTGCTGGCGCTGGAAACACAGCCAAAAGTCTGCTTTGAGTGTCACCAGGAACAGCGGGCACAATTTCTGCGCCAATCGCGACACCCGGTGCAGGCAAGTTCAAACATGTTTTCACATACCGGCTTGCTGTCCTGTAGCGATTGCCATGACCCGCATGGCGGAAGCGGCCCGTCACTGCTGAAGAGGAACACCGTCAACGAGTCCTGTTATGACTGCCATGCTGAGAAGCGCGGGCCATTTCTTTGGGAGCATGCACCGGTACTCGAAGACTGCACCAACTGCCATACCCCGCATGGATCCAATTATGAGAATCTGCTGACTGCAAGACAACCCTGGATGTGCCAGCAGTGCCACGTCGCCCAGTTTCATCCAAGCGGTGCTTACAGTGGGACGGGTATTTTACCGGCTGGGGCCAACCAGAATATGTTGGGTAAACAATGCCTGAACTGTCATTCACAGGTACATGGATCCAATCATCCCTCGGGCGCCCGCTTGATACGCTGATTCGGTTGACCGGGAAAGTGAGGAAGCGCATGAATACTGTTCGAGATGTACTGCCGAAAATCCTCACCCTGATGGGTTTGAGCTTGCCGCTGCTGGTGTGGAGCCAGGACGAGGATCCTTTCGCTATCGAAGGTGAAACTGAGATCAGCGACGAACAGCCAGTGCTTTACGATCAGATTTCCGCGGGTCTTTACTATCTTGACGACGACTCCTACCGATATGGCAAGTACAGCGGCAGCACTGATAAAGGCCTTGAAGCAGTAATCGATTTTCGAATTGACCGGCGCCCCCAGTGGAATGGCGCTGACACGGCTCGCTGGAGTTTGCAGGGGTGGCGGCTGGGGCTTAACTCACGCCGTGTTGAATTCAACTTTGAGGAGCAGGGCAAACAGTCATTCAGCGCAGATTATCGCGAAATTCCCAATCATCGCTTCAGCGACGGACTGACCCCTTATCGCGGAGCCGGCTCCACGGCGCTGAATCTGGCCCCAAACTGGCAAATCGCACCAGGCAGCAACAACACTCAAGGCTTCCTCACGCTCAATGAAAGCCTGATGAATCTGAAAATGGACGCGCTTCGCCGGCGCATGGACCTGAGCTTTGATCGCAAACTGGGCAGAGGCTGGAACCTCAGTGTTGATTACCGGCATGAAACCAAAAAAGGTGAAAAGACATTCGCCGGTATGTTTGGTATCACCGGAGGCAATCCGCGGGCGGTGATTCTGCCGGCGCCGATGGACTATGCCACAGATACTATCGAAGCCATGTTCGAATATGGGAATTCACGAATGCAGTTCGGCTTCGGTGCTTATGCTTCATTTTTCAGTAACGATCAGTCTGCATTGGTCTGGCAAAATGCTTTTGGGCGGGTCAGCGCCTGGGCCGAGAGCGTCAGTTTTCCGGGTTCGCAAGGACGTCTCGCACTGGAACCTGATAACAGGTACCTGCAAGTGAAGGCCTATGGTGGGCTTAACCTCACCCCGTCAACCCGCATCATGGCGAACCTGGCATTCGGCCAGATGAAGCAGGACGAACCCCTTCTGCCGTATACCATCAACCCTGACCTGATGGTGCATACGCCGGTACCACTGGATCGGCTGGATGCCAGGATTAATACCACGCTTTTCAACCTCCGGCTTACCAGCCAGTTGGCGCGGAGGCTCGGGCTGTACCTGAACTACCGCTACGATGACCGCGACAACAAGACTCCGCGCGCTTCCTGGCCCTACATTGCTGCTGACTCACAGGATCAAAGGCCGGCTGAAGATGGCCGCATCAACCTGCCGTACAGCTACCAGAAACAAAATACCGAAGCGACATTTACCTACCGCATGTCCGGAAATGTCCGTTTTAAAGCCGGGATGGAGTACTCGGACTACAGTCGTGAATACTCTGAAGTCTCCGATGCCGACGAGTTCTCCTGGCTTGCGGGGCTCAAGCTTGGTGCTTTTGAAACCACTTCCTTCAACCTGGATTACCGCGATTCACGCCGCGATGTGACTGCATACATCGGCAATGTGCCTTTCATCCAGTCACACGTTCCAGGTACGGTGGATGCAGATGAGTGGGAAAACCATCCGCTGCTGAGGAAATATAACCTCACGGACCGGGATCGCGAGGAGTTTCGTTTTCGGGCGGATTTCTTTCCGGTCACGCAGTTCAACTCCGGTTTCTCCATGAGCTACTTCAAAGATAAGTATGACTCAGGGTATTTCGGCCTGCAGGATGCCAAAGTGCAGGCATATACGCTGGACCTGGGCTGGTATCCGCTGGAAAACATTGCCCTGGTGGCTTACTACACGGTGGAACAGTACCAGTCATCGCAATCCAGCCGTTCGTTTAATAACGCGGCATCGGCTGCAGATCCGGCTCGCGACTGGTTTGCAGCCAGCAAGGATGATGTTGATACGTATAACCTTTCCCTGACATTCTCCGGGCTGGGTGCTGATCGTGGCTGGAGGGATTTTGATCTTGGCTTTGATTACACCGTGTCTGACACCACCAGTCGTATCAATGTGACAGCGAATACGCTCAGCACGGCAGCGTTGCCCAACCTGCGAAGTGACCTCAGGTCCATCAGCGTCTGGGCCAGTCTGACCATCGGTGACCGGTCCAGTATTCGCCTCTCACTGGAGGGCAGCGAACTCAAGACGAATGATTTTGGCCTTGACAATGTACTTCCCGACACTCTTGCCAACGTGTTGACTCTGGGCGAGGGCGCAGCGAACTACAATATCATTCTGGTGATGGGGTCATATACCTATCGATTCTGAGTTCACACAAATGGAGCGGCCCTGGGTGGACGCCCATAAAGATCCTGGAAGTTCCGCCTGGACAGCACGTATGCATAGCATTCCTGCAGGCAAAGTGATCACCGGGGAAGTAGGCAATGAATCGCTTTTACACGCAGAGTATTCGCCAAAACCCTTGCAAGTGTCTGGTCATTTCATGGAGGTTTATGGCTTGGGCTATCGACGACTGATTATGGTGCTGCTAAGTCTGCTGTTGGTGGCTTGTGAAGCACGGCCACCGCCGGGCGAAACCGGCCTGCAGGATACCCGCACCCCGACTTTTACCGGTGAAGGTGTTAAAGCCTGTCTCTACTGCCACGCTGGTGCCTTTAACCAGGCTATCGCCGCCAGCCCGCATGGTGATGCCAATAACCCAGCCACCCCGTACGGGCAGCATGGCTGTGAGTCCTGTCATGGTCCCGGCAGTTTTCATGTCTCCAGGGCGTACGGCGGCAAGGGCAGGCCCGGGCTGATCACTTTCGGTTCCGGCGCGGGTGCGGCAATGCGGGAAGTACAACTCGCCGCCTGTGAAAGCTGTCATCACAATGAAGCGGCAGAACCGGCAAAGATCGGATATCGCGAAAGTGCGCACGACTCGCGCTATATCAATTGCTCGACTTGCCATGCAGTTCATGCAGAGGACGAGCCGCTTTCAAGTCCAGGCTATCAGGCCGCGGTTTGCCTGGAGTGTCATCGCAGTCAGCGCACGGCGCACCCTGAGGTTCGGGGCCGGCCGGTTGATTTTGACCGGCAAGCCTGCAGCGCCTGTCATGATCTTCACCCAGCGACCGGGGCGGATGAAAATGATTTTGATTTTTGAGTTGTTTTGCACCCGGGTGCACGAACATGACGCGGAACGGCCAGGCCGATGAGGATGGAGCGCTTGCTATTCCGGCGGGGCCTGTCGCTGTCTTTGCCCGGAGCTCCTGTGCAGGAAATTCGCCCGGGCAATACCGTTCAGCACGTGGCGCTGTGCGGCGGTGATTACCCTGGCTTGAAGCCGCGCTTGCTGGTCAAGCCTGGCGATGCGGTGCGGGCGGGTCAACCCTTGTTCCTTGACAAGCGCGACCCCGATGTAATGTACACGGCGCCGGGCGGGGGAATCATCTCTGCCATCCATCGGGGACCGCGCCGCCAGCTTGAGTCGATAATCATTCGGCTGGCCGGGGAAGAACAGGGTCCTGTTGTTTCCACCCCAATACCAAACTCCGGTTTTGAGGCCATGTCGCGAATGGAGATTGTTCGCAGTCTGGCCACATCGGGGCTGTGGACGGCATTCCGCAGGCGCCCTTTCGGCCGCGTTCCCCACAGTGAGGAGCAGCCCTCGGCGGTGTTCATCACCGCCATGGATACGGAGCCACTGGCGGCTGATCCAGCTGTCGCCATCGGGCTTGCAATGGATGAATTCAGCAAGGGATTGCATGTCCTCACGCGGCTCACACCGGGGAATCTGTGGTTGTGCACTGCCCCTGGCTGGACATTTGGTGAGCCGAATATTGACCGTGTGCGTCATGCCGAATTCTCCGGACCACACCCCGCTGGTCTGGCGGGAACGCATATTCACCAGCTCGCACCCGTAAGCCATCACCGTGCTGTATGGCACATCAGTTATGCGGATGTGATCGCTATTGGCAAACTGTTCAGCGAGGGCGTAGTGGATTATCAGCGCATCGTTGCCCTTGGTGGCGAGCCGGTATTACGTCCGCGGCTGGTGCGCACACGGGTTGGTGCCTCGTTGGCAGATCTGCTGGAAGCAGAGATCAAGCCGGGTTGCACCGCGCGTATCGTTTCAGGGTCTCTGCTTTCCGGCCGTACCGAGCCTGCTGACAAAAGTTTCCTCGGCCGCTACCACCTGCAGGTGTCCCTTGTAGCCGAAGCGGATCGCCGCAGCCGTTCCCATTGGTTGTGGCGTCGCCCGGGCTCTGCGCGTGTATCCCACCCCACCACGACCATGCACGGCAGTCCATCCGGCATGCTGCCATTAAAGGTATTCGAGCGCGCCTTGCCTGCCGGTTTCCTTGCCGTGCCGCTGCTTCGCGCCCTGATGTCCAGCGATGTGGTGCGGGCGCAAAGTCTTGGCTGTCTTGAACTGGTGGAAGAAGATCTGGCGCTATGTGCTTACCTTTGCCCGGCCAAATGTGATTATGGCGGGGCGCTGCGCAGCGCCCTGATGCGCATCGAGCGGGAGGGTTGAGAGTGAACTCCTGGTTCAGCTTGATGCGTCAAATAAAGCCGTGGAGTAACGCGCTGCAAGCCCAGCTGGAGAACCTTTTTCGAGTTCCGGCCCCACTCACGCTTCAGGCGCCGCATATCCGCAGTGAGGGAAGCGTACAGGCTTACTGGAATGCTTTTGTTATCGCCAGTTTGCCCGCCTGGCTGGCAGGTTTGTGGAGTATCGGTCATCAGGCCAATCTTGCCATTGCCCAGCTTCAGTTGCGGGAACTGCCTGGGTGGCGGGCCGCGATACTGGAACACGCCGGGATTGGTTTCGAAGCAACGAACGTATTCGCCTGCTTCAGCCACGGGCTTTTATGGTTTCTGCCGGTTTTTGTCACCGCGCTGCTTGCCGGGGTGGTGTGCCAGGCGTTGTTTGCTCGGTTTCGTCAGCGGCCTGTTGATGATGGCCTGTTGTACATAGCGTGGTTCTTTTCCTTGCTGATGCCTGCCACGGTACCGCTGGTCCAGGTGGTGTTGGGGATGTCCTTTGGCGTCATCATGGGCAAGCTGATTTTTGGCGGATCGGGCCGTTACCTGTTCAATCCCGCTTTGCTGGGCGTTGCTTTTCTGGTGTTTTCCTACCCCGGGGTGGTCTTTGGTGAGGGTGCCTGGGTGCCTGTTCCCCGCTACGATCAACCGACGGTTCTGGAACTGGTCATTGACGAAGGTGGGTTTGCTGTAGTCGCAGCCCTGGACTATCGCTGGCTACAGCTCTTTATTGGTAACCAACCGGGTAGTTTTGGCACCACCTCGGTGCTGGCCATATTGCCAGGTGCGGTCTGGCTGGTGTTTACCGGTGCTGCCTCATGGCGTGTCATGCTTGGCTCGCTCGCAGGCCTCACCGGCACGGTGCTGTTGTTCAGTTACCTGGGTACTGAAAACCCGCTGTTTACCATTCCGTGGCACTGGCATGCCGTGCTGGGTGGCTTTGCCTTTGGCACGGTATTCATTGCCACTGATCCGGTGGCGGGTGCACTGACTCCGTTGGGCCGCTGGGGTTACGGTGTTTTGGTGGGTATTTTCACCGTTGTCGTTCGTCTGGCCAATCCGTCATATTATGAGGGGGTCATGTTCGCCATTCTTCTGGCCAGTACATTTGCGCCACTGATTGATCATGCGGTTGTTGCACACCACGCGCGACTGCGGCATTTGCGGGAAAAGAGTCAAACATGAGCCGTGAGTCATCATTGCGGGCGCTGGTGGTTGTTACGCTGGTGGTGGCTGTGTGTTCCTTATTGGTTTCAACGGCGGTGGTCTTGCTAAGGCCGATTCAGCAGGATTACGGGGCGGTGGAACAGGCTCGCAATGTGGTTCGTCTGATCGGGGATTCACACAGCGACCCGGATGAAAACGACGACCTGCTGTTAAGACGGTTTCGGGCACTGGACGCTCGTGTGGTTGACTTCGAAAGCGGCCGGTTCCTGCCCAACGCCCCGGGTCCGGGACTTGAACCCTTCATCAGTCAACATGCGCAAACAACCGCAGTCCCTGTTGCACAAGACCTGGCACGATTAGGTGTCCGGGCCAACCGGGTTATCGTGTACCTGGTTTGGGGCCAGCACGGACTGGAGCGTATGGTTTTTCCGGTACATGGCATGGGCATGTGGTCCACGTTGCGTGGCTATGTGGCATTGGGATCGGACCTGAACACCATTGCGGATGTCAGCATTTATGAGCAATCGGAGACCCCCGGGGTGGGTGACCAGATAACGCGACCGGGCTGGCTGGCGAAATGGCGAGGCAGGAAAATATACGACGATAACGGCGTGCCACAGTTTGCCGTGGCGTCCGGTAAAGTGGAGCCGGGATCTGCATCTGCTCTGCACGGTGTTGATGCCATAAGCGGAGCAACCGTGACCACGGACGCGGTAACGGCCATGGTCCGGTTCTGGTTTGGTCCGTGGGGTTACCAGTCTTTGTTGGAAAATCTCCGGGAACATCCGCCCCAGCCACCAATCAATCCGGGGAGTGACTTATGAGCAGCGTGCGAGAACTGTTACTGCGTCCAATGTTTCGTGAAAACCCGGTAACACTGCATGTGCTGGGAATTTGCTCCGCACTGGCCATCACCAATTCCTTGACCTCCTCGCTGATCATGAGCGTGTCCATGACCGCCGTACTGGTCGTATCAAGCGCCGCCATCAGCCTGATTCGAAGTTACTTGGTGCCGAGTATCCGGCTGATTGTCCAGATCATCATAATTGCCTCTGCCGTCACGATTATTGATCAACTGCTGACGGCTTACCTGCCGGAGACGGCGCGCATATTAAGTGTGTATATCAGCCTCATCGTGACCAACTGCATCGTCTTGGGCCGCGCAGAAGCCTGCGCCATACACCAGCCCGTCAGGACCAGCGTGCTGGACGCACTGGGCAATGGTCTGGGCTACAGCCTGATTCTCATTGTCGTTGCTATTGTTCGCGAGCTCGTCGGTAACGGCTCGCTGATGGGTTATCGGCTGTTGCAGTTGGTCAGGGAGGGTGGGTGGTACGAACCGAACGAGTTATTGTTGCTGCCGCCCAGCGCGTTTTTCCTGATCGGTTTCATCGTTTGGGCAATCCGCACCTACCAGCCCGAACAGGTTGAGGATCAGTCAGCGCGGCCGTTTGACTTGCCAGCAAGGCGGCAGCGTTGATGCACGGCTTGGCGGACATTTTCTTTCGCGCGGTTTTCCTCGAAAACCTCGCCCTGGCCTATTTTCTGGGCATGTGCACTTTTATTGCCGTTTCAAAGGAAGTGCGCACAACGCTCGGGTTGGGTTTGGCAGTGATTGTGGTGCTGGGGATCAGTGTGCCGATCAATCAGCTGATACTGGACCATTTGCTGCGTCCCGGCGCTTTGGCCTGGGCAGGTCTGGGAGCATTTGACTTCACGCACCTTTGGTTGTTGTGCGCGATCTCTGTCATTGCGGCCCTGGTACAGGTCCTGGAAGTGATACTGCATCGTTTGTTCCCACCTTTGTACCATACGCTGGGAATCTATCTGCCGTTGCTGACAGTTAATTGTGCCATCCTCGGTGGCTCCCTGTTCATGGCGCAGCGCAACCTCAATTTCATTGAGAGCCTGTCTTACGGATTGGGGTCCGGAGTGGGGTGGACACTGGCCATTGTTGCGCTGGCTGGATTGCGCGAGCGGATGAAGTATTGTGACGTGCCGGATGGCTTGCGCGGACTTGGCATAACATTCATCACCACCGGACTTATCTCGCTCGCTTTTCTGGGTATCGCGGGTGTTCAATGGTAACCATGGCAACCTTGACCGAAATCCTGGTGGGAGTGGCGCTGCTGACCGGCCTTGCCTGGCTGCTCACACTGACGATCCTGCTGGTCCGGGCAAGGCTGTTGCCGCGTGGCGAAGTGTGCTTACACATCAATGACACCGAGGAAGTCAGGGTGTTACCGGGCGGCAAGCTGCATGAAGCGCTGGCCACAGTGAACATCCTGCTGCCTACCGCCTGCGGCGGCAAAGGTAGTTGTGGCCAGTGCCGTATCAAAGTTGTGGCCGGCGGTGGAACCTTGTTGCCAACCGAGTCCGCCCTGATTACCCGATTTGAGGCAGCCGAGGGGTTTCGTCTGGCTTGCCAGTTAACAGTCCTCGAAGATCTGCGGCTGCAATTGCCGGCTGCATTGCTGGAGTCCAGGAAGTGGAATTGCACCGTACGCTCCAACAGGAATGTGGCGACGTTTATCAAAGAGCTGGTTTTGGAGCTACCAGCCGGAGAGGTGTTGAACTTTGAGGCAGGCGGTTACGTACAGATTGAGTGCCCGCCACACCACTTGCGTTTTGCAGACTTTGATATCGACCCGGCTTACCGGCCTGATTGGGAGCGATTCGGCCTGTTCAGGCTGGAATCACAAAGCCGGCAACCAGCAACGCGAGCCTACTCCATGGCCAACTGTCCGCTGGAGAATAACGTGGTGGTGCTCAACGTGCGTATCGCAACGCCGACTCCTACTGTCACAGGCCCGGTGCCACCGGGCGTAGTATCTTCATGGCTTTTCCACCTCAAACCGGGTGACCGGGTGGACGTTGCCGGGCCTTTTGGCGAGTTCTTCCACCGGGATGGCGAGGCCGAGATGGTTTATATCGGTGGAGGTGCCGGTATGGCACCCTTGCGTTCGCATATCCTTGATTTGCTGGAAAGGCTCAGCAGCCGGAGGACCATCAGTTTTTGGTATGGCGCACGCAGCCTGCGGGAAGCCTTTTACGTCGAGGAATTCAGCCGCCTGGCCCAACAACACCCTAATTTCAGATTTTGCCTGGCGTTATCCGCGCCACTGCCCGAAGACCAGTGGACGGGTCCGACAGGGCTGATTCACGATGTGATTTATGAGCACTATCTTGGCTCTCATCCAGCACCAGAGGATTGCGAATATTACCTGTGTGGGCCGCCGATGATGATTGCGGCGACAAACAATATGCTGCAGGAACTCGGAGTTGATGAGGAAAGCATCCTGTTCGACGATTTCGGAGCTTGAGCGCATGACTATATTTTTCGGCACGCTGATATTTTTTACCCTGTGCGCCCTGGCACTGGGTCTGGGCATGTTGTTGCGGGGTGAGCCCCTGGAAGGGCGTTGCAATGGGTCTGGAACAGGATGGTTGAAGTGTCTGGCCTGTCCTGTCCGCCGCCGTTCTGAATCATGCCGGCGGGCTTCCAGTGAGGAGCATCTGCCATGAGCAAGCTGAAATTTGCCAGCGTGCGTGAATACATGTCTTCGCGGCTCGTGTCACTGGATCCGGACATGGAAATTGTCCGTGCCACGAACCTGTTAATCCGCAACGACATTTCAGGCGCTCCGGTGGTCGACAAAAAGGGACAGCTGGTAGGCATCCTGACAGAGCGAGACTGCATGCGGGTTGCGGTGGAAGCCGAGTATCACGCAATGCCAGGGGGGCTGGTGCGGGACGTCATGAGCACCGACCCACAGTTCGTCAGCCCGGACGATAATATTTTCCAGCTGGCCCGTCGATTTATTGACCACAAGTACCGACGCTACCCGGTGGTTGAAAACGGTCGTGTCATTGGTTTGATCAGCCGGCGCGATGTCATGCGTGCGTTGGGACATTTCTATCCGGGCTGACCACGCCAGAATGCGGTCAAACGCGGGATGCACCCTCTTTCATGACATTTTTAGGATATTTACTGTAGTTTCATGGCACGAAGGCTTACCGCCGCGGGAGCCTTACTGACAGCCCGCTGGCAACTGATTTGTTTTTGACCAGATCGTTTGCTATATTGAATTTGAATCAAATTAAAAAAGGTCTCATTCGCAACCAATAACCATTCAGGGAAGAGCGGCTGACGCAAAGCAGCTTCGACCGACACGTCAGGGAGGAAACATCATGTCGCTATGCCAGTTTGTCCTCGATCGTTTTGTTGTGTTTCTGGTAGCATCCGTCACCTGCTTTTTCGTCAGTCATGTTTACGCCGCACCGGCGGATCTCACCCGGCACCTCGCTCACCACGTGCAGGCCAACGGCCCGCCAGTCGAGAGCACTGACACGTTCTTCGGTACCGAAGGCACGGCCCGCCTGATCGTGCACAACGGCGACGGTTCTGATCCGGGCACCAAAGTGACCTCAGCTTCCATCGTTATAAATGGCCGCGAAATACTCGGGCCTTACGATTTCCAGCATGCCACCGACGAACTTGAGGTTCCGGTCCAGCTGCTGGCCAATGACAATACAATTTCGGTCTCACTTAAATGTGGTTATCCCAGGCAAAAAAAATGCCACAGAGGCAGTTCCCTGAAGGTACGTATCAAGCAGGTTGCCGACATCACGCTGAACTGGACCACGCGTATCCATTTCAATACCAATGTAAGCAGTTTCGCCGTATCGCGCCCGTGGTACCGGGAGCTCGGCTTCGTGGTCAGCTCGGGTTTTCCGGATACCAATACGCTGGAGGTGGCGGAATCCATTGGCATTGACACGCCGACTGAATATGACGGTTCACACGGGCCGGAAGCTGGCGGCTACCTGCTGCACGGCGAACTGATTGCGCTGCAAAATGCCGGTGGTGTGTTTATCGACCTGATCGAGTTCACCATTCCGCGCAACAACGAGCCGCCTTACGCCAAGCTGAATCACCTGGGCATGGCGCGGGCAGCGCTTTTGACCACCAGCCTGGATGCGGACTACACCTATATGTCCGGCATGATGGGCGTCGAGTTCCTGTCACCCCCGGTTACACGCTCCAACGGCACACGTTTTGCCATCTTCAAGGACCCGGATGGCACCTATTACGAATTGCAGGAAGTTGTTGGTGTCCCCAATCCGCTTTCCACCACCAATATCATTGATATCGGCCAAGTCAACATTAACGTCAGTGATTTCGAACGCTCACGCGCGTTCTACAAGATGCTCGGATTCGAACTCGGCGTGCCGCTGGCGGAGACCGAGTCACCCGAAGTGACGCAAGCCATGGGCTTTGATCAACCCTACAAAATCAAGGGCGAATTGTTGCTCGGCTACGGTACCGGGATTGAACTGGTGCAATGGCTCGACCCGTATGATCCCAGCCCGCCATATCCCATCCCGATCAACCATTTCGGTATCAATCGCCTGGCGTATGTCACCGCGGATCTGTCCGGTGACGTGGCCACTCTGAAATCACAAGGCGTGGAATTCATTTCCGAAATCGCGCCCTGCTGCAACGGGCCTGATTCAGGTACCGGTATTGTCAGCTTCTATGACCCGGACGGCACCATCATCGAGCTGTTCGGCACGGTGGACTGATTCGCCCTGTAGCAGGACCAAGTCCAGGGCCCGCCTGCCAAGCGGCGGGCCCTGGCAACCCCCGGCACCATAACCTGTTCCGTCTGTTGGTCCCTCTTGCCCGGCGTATGCGCCAAGGAGCCTGATATGAATGCATTTAACGTAGTGGCCGGCCGCGTGCTTGCCATCATCCTGCTTGTTGCACTGGGCGGCCGTGACCTCGCTGCTGCAAGCAATGACGAGCCCAACCTGGAGGCCCAACTGGCCCAGCTGCTGGTATGTTATGCGCGCGGCGCGGATGCCATTGGCGATGGCAGAACCAATCACGATCCCGAAGCCGCCGGCCTGGAAATTTTCCGGAAATGTTTCACCGAAGACGCCACTTTTGCCATCTGGCCGGCCGGGCAGCCGTTTGACAACCCGGAATTTCCCAGCCGGGTGGGCACCATGCCGCCGCTGTTGATATTCGTTGGCCCGGCGGCGTGGGCCAAGTTCACCAACTCGAGTTTCCGCGGTGCCGGCTATGACTATGTGCAGCACCTGGTAGGCAATATTGAGGTCAAGGTGTCGGGTAATAATGCCAGCGTCGTGGGCTATCTGAATTCCACCCACGTGGTGATGGGTGAGGGCTTGCTGGCGCCGTCGCAGTGCGTGCTGCAAACCAATGGCACCTATTCCTTGCGCGTGCGCAAGTTCCCCAGCGGCTGGAAAGTAACCAGCCTCGACCTGGCCCAGTTTGCCTACAACAACATCATTGAAAACGGCGAAGGCTGCGGCTGAACCATAACCCCCACGAGGTTCGGGAGATTCGGGGTCAGAGTCAAGGGACAGAGTCAACAAGACTCTGACCCCTGACTCTGACCCCAGGCTTTCTGGTTTGCGCTGTCGCGGGGCATGTTCAATACTGGGGCAGTGAATCGTCCTCAAGGGGTAAGCACCATGTCGAAGACTTTGCTGATTTTTGTCGGCCTGATTTTTATTGCCATGCTTTCGCCGGTGCAGGCAATGGAGGGGTCGGTTGAGGTCAAGGCAGGAGACACCCAGGGACTGATTGATGCCATCAATATGGCCAACCAGGGTACCGGCCCGGGATTGATCGTGCTGGTGCCGGGCGATGGCGGTGAGACGGAGTTTGTCTTTGATGGCCCGGCGCCAGGTTTCGACAGCGCATTGCCCACCATCACTTCCGACGTGGAAATCCAGGCGGGGGGGCCAGCCGGTCCACGAATCACTTTGCGCGCCGCAGGCAATGAACAGGGCGAGTTCAGGTTGTTGCGGGTCAATGGCACCGCCAGTGAGGCATTCCTTTGGCTGGATCATGTCAACGTGGAAGGGTTTGGCGCCCCTGATGCGGATGGAGGTGCGATCCTGGTGGAAGGCGGTGGCGATTTCTCAGCCCGCGGTACGCATTTCCGGAACAATTTTGCTGGCCGTAACGGCGGCGCCGTTGCAGTTACCGATAGCGCAAGCGCCGATATCCGTGGCGGCCGCTTCAGTGGCAATCGCTGCGCCAATGTCGGTGGTGCTGTCAGCGTGCAGGGTATGGCCTTTGCGGTGATACAGGGGATGACGTTTGAAGAAAACGAGGCGGTTGTTTACGGCTGCGATATCAATGTCAACAGCAGTGTTACCGGCAATGCCTTGCTGGTAGAGCGGAATGTGTTCACCAGCGATTGCGA
>JBFIHZ010000023.1:0-21980 GCA_041601535.1 Lysobacterales bacterium
CCTTTGACCAGTTGTACATCAGCAATTACGCCTTGTTACAGGTACGCGATGTGCTGTCGCGTATAGATGGCGTAGGCGACATCACGGTGTTCGGCGCACGCGAATACGCCATGCGCGTGTGGTTGAACCCGGACCGCCTGGCAGCGCTGGACCTGACCGCGGGTGACGTGGTGAGTGCGTTGCAGTCACAGAACGTACAGGTTGCCGGTGGTGCCCTGGGGCAGGCCCCGATGCCGATTGAAAATGCCTTCCAGTTGCAGGTCACCACCCAGGGGCGCTTTGTCGAGGCCGGCCAGTTCCAGGATGTGATTATCAAAACCGGTGAAGATGGCCGTCTGACGCGTTTGCGCGACGTGGCCAGGGTGGAACTGGGGGCGCGTAACTACACCACCAACAGTTACCTCGACGGCAAGCCGGCGGTGGCCATTGGCGTGTTTCAGCGGCCGGGCAGTAACGCACTGGAAACCGCTGACGAGTTGATCAGCACGATGCAGACGCTGGCCGAGGGCTTTCCCGCCGGGCTTGAGCATCGCATCGTTTACAACCCCACGGAATTCGTGCAGGAATCGGTAAACGCGGTGTACTCCACGATCTTCGAGGCGGTATTGCTGGTGATCCTGGTGATCGTGCTGTTCCTGCAAAACTGGCGGGCTGCACTGATCCCGATCCTGGCCATACCGGTATCGCTGATCGGCACGTTTGCGGTCATGGCGATGGCCGGCTTCTCGCTCAACAACCTTTCACTGTTCGGGCTGGTGCTGGCCATTGGTATCGTGGTGGATGATGCCATCGTGGTGGTGGAGAACATCGAACGTAACCTGGACCGCGGCATGATGCCCAAAGAGGCGGCGCGGGTGACCATGGACGAGGTGGGTGTGGCGTTGATATCCATCGCGTTGGTACTAAGCGTGGTGTTTATCCCGACGGCATTCCTGGGGGGTATTTCCGGCCAGTTCTTCCGCCAGTTTGCCCTGACCATTGCAGTCGCCACGCTGATTTCAGCATTCAACTCGCTCACACTTAGTCCGGCTCTGGGCGGCATTCTGTTACGCCCCCGTAACGCGCCGCGCACCCGTTTCGGACGCATCTGGAATGCGCTGTTGGGTCCGGTATTCCGGGTATTCAACCGTGGCTTTGACAGCGTGCGCGATGGCTATGCGCGCAGCGTGTGTAAAGTAGCCCGCCGCCCGGCCTTCTCGCTGGCGGGGTTCGTAATCCTGGTGGCGCTGACTGCATTCATGCTGCAACGCGTGCCGGGTGGTTTCATACCCGATCAGGACCAGGGTTATGTCATTGTGGCGGTTGACCTGCCCAAGGGCGCTTCGCTGCAACGCACCGACGCGGTGGTCAGAAAAGCTACCGAGGTTATTCTGCAAACGCCTGGCGCCGCGCATGCGGTGGGCATCGCCGGCTTCTCCGGTGCGACGTTCTCCAACTCGACCAGTGCCGCGGTGATTTTCGTGCAAATGACGCCTTTCGCTGAGCGCGGTCCGGAAGTGACTTCTGATAACTTCGTGCGCAGCCTGTGGGGCAGCCTGGCGCACATACAGGAAGCGCAGCTGTTCGTCATCGCGCCGCCGCCGGTGCGCGGGCTGGGCACCGGTGGCGGGTTCAAGCTGATGGTGCAGGACCGCAGCGGGCGTGGTCTGGAAACCCTGAATGCGTCCGCCTGGGAGCTGATCGGCCAGGCCAACCAGGCCGATGGTCTGCAGCAGGTGTTTACCACCTTCAGCCTGGCCACGCCGCAGATTTACCTGGATATCAACCGCACCCGGGCCGAGATGCTGGATGTTCCGGTAGAGAACGTGTTTGAAGCCCTGCAGATACAGCTGGGTTCGGCCTATGTCAACGACGTCAACCTGTTTGGCCGTACCTACCAGGTTACCGCCCAGGCCGACGCGCCGTTCCGCCTGGAAGCCGAAGACATTGCCAACCTGCGGGCGCGCAGCAGCACCGGCAACATGGTACCGCTGGGTTCGCTGGTGGACATCCGGCGCACCACCGGCCCGGATCGGCTGGTGCGGCACAACCTGTACCCGGCTGTTGAAATCCAGGGCCGGGCAGCGCCCGGCATCAGCACCGGTGCGGCGCTGGAGACCATGGAGCGGCTGGCTGCCCAAACCCTGCCGCAAGGTATCGGCACGCAGTGGACCGAGATCGCTTTCCAGGAGACCCAGGCCGGTAACCTGGCCTTGCTGATTTTCCCGTTAAGCGTGTTGTTTGTGTTCCTGGTGCTGACCGCGCAATACGAGAGCTGGACGCTGCCGCTGACCATCATCCTGATTGTTCCCTTGTGTATCCTGTTTGCCCTGCTGGGTGTGTGGATTGGCGGCATGGATAACAACATACTCACGCAGATCGGTTTCGTCGTGTTGATCGGCCTGGCGGCCAAGAATGCCATTCTGATCGTGGAGTTCGCCCGCCAGCAGGAAGAGCTGGGCAAGAACCGCTACGATGCCGCCATGGAAGCGGCGCGACTGCGTTTGCGGCCCATCCTGATGACTTCCTTTGCCTTTATTCTCAGCATGGTGCCGCTGATGCTGGCCAGTGGCGCCGGTGCCGAGATGCGGCGGGTACTGGGCACGGCGGTGTTCAGCGGCATGCTGGGCATCACCATTACCGGGCTGTTCCTGACGCCGGTGTTTTACGTGGTGATTCGCGGCATGCTGCGGCAGGCGAAACAGCCGCCTGACGGTGCCGCGCCAGACCAGCAAGCGCCGGCAACAGAGAGCTGAAGCTGGCCGGCTGGTGATCCGGGCCGGTGTGGTGATTCCGCACCAGTCCCGGACTGGCGGGCAGTCTACGCTTGCCCCGTTTTGTTGTCGTTCAGCGTTTTGGGGCTGACGTAGTGGGTCACCCGGGTTTTGGTGTCTGCCAGCAACAGCGTTTTCAGATGAGCCTGCAGTGACTGCAATTCGGCCGGCACACGCTCGTGTTGACGCAGGTGCTCCAGCCACGATTCCACCTGGAAGGTTTCGATGTAGTAGTGGGGTTTTTCGGCGTGCTCAAACACGCCCCAGTTAAAGCCGCCATTGCGCCGCCGGTGGCCGGCGACCTGCCGCATGGTGGTGAGGAACTCTTTTTCCTTGCCGGCCTGTACTGCATACTCGGCAGTGACCAGCACCGGACCGCGGTCATTGGTGATGGCATCGTGTACCAGTGGCGTGGGCCATTGTACCGATGGCGCCGGATTGTTCCGGCCGTCGTCCCCCAGGCTCCAGCGCCAGGTTAAAGCCACTGCCAGCACGGCCCCCACCGAGGCGGTCAGCAAGGCCTGTTCAATGCTGGTGGATTGGGCGACCCGGCCCCACATCAGGCTGCCCAGGGCCATCGAACCCATAAACACCATCATGAAGACCGCCAGGCCGCGGGAGCGCACCCAGTCCGGCAGCGCCATCTGCGCCGTCACCTGCAGGGTGGACAGGATGGCAATCCAGGCCAGGCCACTGGCCGCCATGGCCAGGCACAACGGCCACAATTGGTGCAGGGTGGACAGTGCAAACAGCGCGGCGGCGTATAACAGGGAGCCGGCGGCCACCAGCCAGTCACGCGACAGGCGTCGGCGCAACCGCGGCAACAAAAAGGCACCGGCCACCGCGCCGGCCCCAATGGACGCCACCAGCAGACCAAAGGTCTGCGGTCCGCCGCCCACCAGGTTGCGCGACAGCAAGGGCAACAGGGCCCAGGAAGCGCTGGCAAACACGAAAAAGCCGGCGCCACGGAACATGGCGGCTTTCAACAGGGGTTCATTCCGCGCAAAGCGCAGCCCGGCGCGCATCGCGCCAAACCAGCGCTCGCCCGGCAGTTTGCTGCGCGGCGCCTGCCGCTGCCAGCGCCACAGCACCGTCATCACACCCAGGTAGGACACCGCATTGAGCAGGAAAACGGGCCCGGAACCGGCCATGGAGACGATAATGCCGGCCAGCGCCGGCCCGACCGCGCGGGCCACGTTCATGCCCATGCTGTTCAGCGCGATGGCGGGCTGCAGCTCCGACCGCGGCACCACTTCCGGCGTCACCGCGGCCCAGGCTGGCCACATCATGGCCGAGCCGATGCCCATGGCAAAAGTCAGCAAGACCAGTATCCAGGCCGTGGTGATACCGGTAACGGTCAGCACACCCAGCAGGCAGGTGGTGGCGGCCAGCCAGCATTGCACGGCCAGCAGGTAGCGCCGCCGGTCGATGATATCGGCCAGCGCGCCGGCCGGTATGGCCAACAGAAAAATCGGCAGGGTGGTGGCGGTTTGCACCAGTGCCACCATGACCGGCGTGGGCGACAAGGAAGTCATCAGCCAGCCAGCTCCGATTTCATGCATCCAGGTGCCGATATTGGAGGCCAGCGTGGCCAGCCACAATGCGCGGAACAGGGGAATGCGGAGCGGCGACCAGGCCGATGCGCTGGTGCCTTGGCTGGCTGCTGTATTGATCGTGATCACCTTGCGGGCGCGGTTTTCACGACAGAATAACCTGTGATTGATCTGCTGTCTCAATCGGAAGCACGCCGGGGCCGGGAATTACCCTACTAGCCGCTAACTTCGCGGTGATTCCGCAGGCAGGCAGACGCTATCCATTCGGCGCCCGGCCATTTTCCTGTGGACACCAGGATTGTGGTTTGGCAATACCGGTTCTCTGGTTTTGAGATTTCCGACGTCGGGGTCAGGAAAGTCCCGTCTGGCTTGTCTCAACCAGCGTTTCAAATCCGCCCCAGAACATGCGTTTGGCATCGAATGGCATATTTTCAGGTGCCATTTCATTAAGCCGTGGGTCGTTAATCGCCAACTGGTTGATGCGGTCGCGTTCGGCGCGGCTGGAATAGGCGATCCAGGCGAATATCACGGTTTCATCGTCTTTGAGCTGCACGCTCTGCGGGAACGAGGTCAGCTTGCCCGGTTTTACATCCTCGGCCACGCATTCCACGTACTCCAGTGCGCCGTGTTCGCGCCAGACAGTGCTTGCCAGTTCCGCCAGCTTGCGGTATTCGTCCAGCTTGTCTTTTGGTACCGGCAGTACAAAACCATCAATATATCTCGACATAACTGATCTCCAGTTTTGATTTTTAACCCGGGTCTGCCCGGGCAGGGCTTGTTGATTGGGGCCTTCAGGAACTGCGCTTGCGTTGTTCGGCCTGTGCCAGCAGGCGTTCTTCCTGTTCGCGCAGTTCCGGGGTCAGCGCTTCGCCGAAGTCATCCATTTCAAACAGCTGGCGGATCTCGATTTCACCGCCGCCCGCGTGCGGATTGGGGCAGCGCTTGACCCATTCAATCGCCTGTTCCAACGAGTCGAGCTGCCACAACCAATAGCCGGCGATCAGTTCCTTGGTCTCGGTGAACGGGCCATCAACCACGCTGCGCTGTTCACCTGAAAAAAGTACTCGAGCACCCCTGGAAGAGGGGTGCAGCCCTTGGCCGTCCAGTAAAATGCCGGCTTTGTCCAGTTCTTCGTTGAACTGGCCCATGGCAGTAAGCAGCTCTTCGCTGGGCATGATGCCGGCTTCGGAATCCTTGCTTGCTTTGACAATCACCATAAATCGCATTGTGTTTTCTCCATTGGCTCAGTGTTTCTGAGCGATATGCTCAATCACCTCAGGGTGAGCTAACCAGCCCGGTTGAAATGTGCAACCGGGCTCTTTGTCAAACCGGCCTGGTTTGGCGGCTGGCTGCAGTGTGCTGGCCATTTAAAGCGCGCATTTCAACCGCTATCGAGATCGCGCACCGGCCGGACTTCAATACTGCCAACGCGGGCTGGCGGAATTTTTGCAGCCACCGCGATGGCTTCGTTGAGGTCTCGCGCCTCAATCAGGTAAAAGCCAGCCAGTTGTTCCTTGGTCTCGGCAAACGGACCATCTGTTACCGAGACCTTGCCATTGCGCACCCGCACGGTGGCGGCCGTGTTCACTGGTTGCAAGGCCTCACCTGCCACCAGGTGCTGGCTGTCCGCCAGCGACACGGCATAGGCCAGGCATTCTGAATCCTCCGGGCTGTCCGGTAATGAATGCAGTGTGTTTTCGTCGCTGTAAACCAGGCACAGGTATTTCATCAGATTTCCTCAGTTCGATTGCAATGCCGCCATGTAATGGCTATAGCCCTTTCTTGAGCTTTATTTATCCGTTAGTCGTTCATGCCCGGCCGAATTCGACAGGCGATGAAAAAAATTTGTACCGGTGTTGCAGGTCAGGCGTGGCCCAGCTCAATTTCAAGTTGGCGAATGCGGTCCTGGATCTGCTGCTGTTCCGGACCCATGCGTGTCAGCGTCAGGGCACGTTTCCAGGAGTTCATCGCCTGTTCCGGCCGGCCACAGCGGTGGCACAGTTCAGCGTGGGCGCTGTGGGCCAGCGCATATGTGGACAGTTGCCCCTGCCCCAGCAGATCCTCAATGAGCACCAGCCCGGCTTCGGCACCATCGCGCATCGCGATGGCGACTGCACGGTTCAGTTCAACAACCGGGGAGGCTTGCAGCTGCAGCAAAACATCATACAGGCCGACGATTTCATTCCAGTCAGTAGCGCTGGCTTCCGCCGTTTCCGCATGCACCGCAGCGATGGCTGCCTGAATGGTATAGATTCCGAAGCGCCGGGATTGCAGTGCCTGCCTGACCAGTGCACAGGCCTCGGCAATCTGGGGGTGGTTCCAGCGGCTGCGGTCCTGGTCCTGCAACAGGATGACCGCGCCGCCGGCGTCCGTGCGGGCTGCGCTGCGGGATTCCTGCAACAACAGCAGGGCGAGCAGCCCGGTGGTTTCCGGGTGTGGCAGCAAGCCGGCCAGCAAGCGCGCCAGGCGGATTGCTTCCAGTGCCAAACCGGGCCGCGTCAGGCTATCCCCACCGGAGGCGAAATAACCTTCATTGAATACCAGGTAAACGATGCGCAATACGGATTCCAGCCGTTCCGTCAATTGCTGAGGTGCCGGTAGTTCATAAGGCAATGCCTTATTCCGGATACTGGCTTTGGCCCGCACGATGCGCTGGGCCACGGTGGCGGGTGTCTGCAGAAATGCACTGGCGATTTCTTCGGTGGTCAGGCCGCAGACTTCGCGCAAGGTCAGTGCCACCTGGGCATCGTCGGGCAGAGCCGGATGGCAGCAGGTGAAAATCAGACGCAGCATGTCGTCCTCGATGGTATGCGTCAGCATATCCGGGCTGTCAGCCTGCTGGTTTTCCAGCGTATCAGCGATATCCGCCAGGTGGGCCTTGAACCGTGCCTGGCGGCGCAGCCGGTCGATGGCTTTGAAGCGGCCGGCTGAAACCAGCCAGGCCAGGGGGTTCTCCGGCAGGCCTTGCTCAGGCCATTGCTGCAACGCCGCGGTAAAGGCATCGTGCAAAGCTTCTTCCGCCAGGTCGAAGTCGCCAAGCAATCGGATCAGCGTGGCCAGTACACGGCGCGATTCATTGCGATAAATCGCCTCTGTCCGCTGCGAGATACTGTGGTTCGGCGAGGTAGCCATCAGAAATGCCAGTCGATGACCTGTGACCGGCTCAATGGCCAGCTTCGGAGAAACTGATGGTTCCTTCCGCTTGCAGGGCCTGCAAGGCGCTGGTGAAATCGGTCTGGCAAACAAACCCCAGCTTGCGTTCCAGTTTGCCCGCATCATAAACCCGGTCGATGGATTGAAACATGGTCCAGCCCAGGCGTGCGTAGATTTCCTCGTAGCCGGGGAAATAGCGCGCCACCACGGCGGGAGCGTCGGTGATCAATTGTTCGCAATCTTCTGGCCGGAATGGCGTTTTGGCGCTGACGATAAAGGTGTCATGACCGATCTGCGGGGCTTTTTCAAGCGCGGCCAGGTGGGCCCGAGCCGCATCCTGCACGGTCAGGCGGCGGAATAGCAGTTCATTGGTCTTGGTATTGGTCTCGGAGTGCGGGATGGCATGCGCCATGTCGTCCTCTTCCGGGAAGAAGCGGGATGTTCGCAAGGTGATCACCGGCAGGCCATGCAACTCGTGAAACAGGCGGCACAGGTTCTCCGCAGCCAGCTTGCTGACCCCGTAGATGTTCCGTGGTTGCAGCGGCTGCATGTCCTCGTTGATCCAGCGCGCACGGCTGGCGCCGCCTTTAAGGCCGGCACGGATCTCGCGCGAAATCATCAGTGACGTAGTCGAGGTAAAGACGAAACGGTCTACCGTCGAGCCGCTTTCCACGGCCGCTTCCAGCAGGTTCAGCGTGCCCTGTACATTGACCGTGAGGAAGTCGCTGTAGCCGTACTGTTCAATATGCGGTTTGTGCAGTGCTCCGCCGTGCACGATGGCTTCGATGCCGTGATCGTGCACGATTTGCCGCACCAGCTGGCGATTGGCTATTGATTCAACCAGCTGTGTATGCCGTCCGGGAACCGGGTCGATGCCGGTCACATCATGGCCCTGTGCCAATAAAACCGGCACCAGCGCGTTGCCCAGCCAACCGGAAGAGCCTGTCACCAGAACCTTCATTGCCATCCCCATCCCTACATCATTAAGTCTCTCAGCATTCCCGGCTGGCAAAGCCGGCTTGCTTCATTTTTGTGACGCTGCGTTCAGCCGGTAACCTGTGGCGGCTTCAGCGGTGGAGTTCGCCGGACCGTTCGGGCTGATAAACGATTTCTTCTATGCGTACTTTAAGTGAACCGCCCGCCGGACCAGGCCATTCGATTTCATCCCCGGTTGAGAGGCCCAGCAACGCTGAGCCCACCGGTGCGAGAATGGAAATTTTCTGACCGCTGGCATCCAGGTCTTTCGGGTATACCAGCGTCAGGCAGGACTCCTGCTGCGATGGCATCACGCGGAACTTGACCGTAGAGTTCATCGTCACAACGGTGGCGGGAATCTGCTCCGGCTTGACAACTACCGCCCGGCCCAGCTCGGTTTCCAGTTCGGCCTTGCCGGGAAAAGACTCACCCTGCAGGGAATCCAGTAAAGCTTCTATGCGCTGGGCATCCAGGCTCGAAATAACGATGTTGGGTTTTTGGTTCACGCGACACCTCTGAAAGGTAAACGACCTTGGTTACGGCGCGGTGCGTCATCCCCGGCCAAAGCCGTATTGTCTTTGCAACCCGTTGCCGAGTCAAAGTTCTGGGATGAATGTTTCGCTGGAAAAAAAACCCCGCGTCAGCGGGGTTTTCGGGGAAGGGTCAAGCCTTCTGGGCTTTCAGTATCTGACTTCGCGCCTGTTCGGGTGTTTTACCCAGCGCATTGGCCAGTTCTTCAGTCAGAAAGTCCAAAGACTGGTTCAAATGAGCCCGGTCGGAGGCGCGCAATGTGCCTTCGGCTTCGAGTTTGCTCAGTCCCTTGAAGACTTCTGCGTAATCTGTTGGTTCTCCGCGCTCCATCGCCACCTGGTTGGCATTGGCCCGTGCTTTCCACTGGCTGCTGACCTTGCCATTCCATTTTTTCAAATGTTCAAGCAGTTTTTTGGCTTCACTGGCATTGATCGGATTGCGCACCGTGGATTCCAGATCCTGCTTGCGCAACATCAAAGTGAGACCGTCACGCTTGAAGTACAACTGCGCAAACGTAGTCTCTTTTTCGCCGGAAAAGCTTCGCTTGCTTATGCACTCGACTTTACCGATGCCGTGATGGGGGTGATGAACGGTATCTCCTTGATTAATGATAATAAGCCTGCTCCCGCTGAATGCTGATACAAGTGATATTTGAGATGTTAAATTGGCGTGAACTATCTATATAGGAATCAGTATCTTACAGGATTTTGGCCTAATTCTCAACTGGCAGATCGCGCGCTCAGGCGGCGCGCGAGGAGCGGTTTCCGGGACGTGAGGAGCGGTTTTGCTGACCCTGCGAGCGGCTGCCCGGCGCGCCATTGTGCGCATTACCGCGCCGCCCCCGGTTGTTGCCATTGCCTGCTGCGGATTTGCGCGGCGCCTGGTTGCGGCCCCGGCCGTTACGGCCGCCACGGCCACCGTTCTCGATCGGTTCAGCCCTGATTGAGGGGTCCGGTGCATAGCCTTCCATAACCTGGCTGGGGATGGGTTTTTGCAGCACGCGTTCAATATCCCGCAACAGCTTGTGTTCGTCCACGCAAACCAGTGATACCGCTTCGCCCGCGTTACCGGCACGGCCGGTGCGGCCAATACGGTGCACGTAATCTTCCGGTACGTTGGGCAGTTCGTAATTCACCACATGCGGCAGCTGGTCAATGTCCAGGCCGCGGGCCGCGATATCGGTTGCCACCAGCACGCGCACCTCGTTGTTTTTAAAGCCGGCCAGCGCACGGGTGCGGGCACCCTGGCTTTTATTGCCGTGGATGGCGGCCGCGCTCAGCCCATCCGATTCCAGCTGTTTGGCCAGCCGGTTGGCGCCATGCTTGGTGCGGGTGAAGACCAGCACCTGGCGCCAGTTCTGTGAACCGATCATATGGCTGAGCAGTTCGCGCTTGCGGTTTTTGTCCACCGGGTACACCACTTGTTCGATGCGCTCGGCGGTGGTGTTGCGTTGCGCCACTTCGATCAGTTCAGGGCGGTTCAGCAGCTGATCCGCCAGTCTTTTGATGTCGGCGGAGAAGGTGGCGGAAAACAGCAGGTTTTGCCGCGCCTGATTTTGCGGTAACAGGGCCATGATTTTCTTGATGTCATGGATAAAGCCCATATCCAGCATGCGGTCGGCTTCGTCCAGCACCAGGATTTCAACGGTGGACAGGTCCACCGTGCCTTGCCCTGCATGATCCAGCAGGCGGCCGGGGGTGGCCACCAGGATGTCCACGCCACTGCGCAGCTGGCTGATCTGGGGGTTGATTTTTACCCCGCCAAAAATCACCGCGGAACGCAATGGCAGGTGACGGCCGTAGGTTTTAACGCTGTCATGCACCTGCGCAGCCAGCTCGCGGGTAGGGGTCAACACCAGCGCGCGCACCGGGCGGCGGTTTGCTTTGACCGGGTTGGCGCTGAGCAGTTGCAGCAAAGGCAGCGTGAAACCGGCGGTTTTGCCGGTGCCCGTCTGGGCGCCGGCCATGATGTCTTTGCCTGACAGAACCAGCGGTATGGCCTTGCTCTGAATAGGGGTGGGTTCGGTGTAGCCCTGTTGGCTGATGGCGCGCAGGATTTCGGCCTTAAGGCCGAGTTGTTCAAATGTCATTATTACGATAACTCCAGTCTTGCCCTCCCTGTGCAGCATTGCTGACGGGAGCCGGTCCGGGCTGGATAAAATATTCCTGTGGAAATTCTTGGGAATTCTTGGGAATGATGAATCAAGTGGCTGGTTTGGCCCCGGTTATTCTTTTCTGGGGCTGGTATAGCACGGCTTGAGTTTTTTCTGGCAACCCAACAGTTGCGGAAAGGTGCCAACCGGTCAGGCACTCAGAAGCGGCGCAGTTTAACAGAACGGCGGGTAAATAACAGGATTACCTCAGTTTGCGTACTGCCTGCGCGATGACGCGGCAGCAGACCGGCCTGGCTCATTGCCGGGATGGCAGCCTGCCGCACCGGCACCCGGCCCCCTGTGGCCGGGCCGGGTGAGCGCGTGTTCAGTCTTTTGGCTTGCCGGCCGGGCGTGGCTGGTTGCCTGGCGGTTTGCTCCTGCCTTTGCCCTTGCCCCGGCTGGGTGCTTTGCCCTTGAATTTTTCCTTCGGCTGCTTGGCGCTCTTGTTTTTGCTTTTGCCTTCTTTGCTGGGTTTTTTTCTGGCCTTTCCCGGGGCGGGGCCGTCCGCGCTGCCGGGTGCGCCGGATTCCCGCCTGGTTTTTGCTGATTCAGCCTTATCCGGCCGGCCTTTGCGGGCTGGGCCGGGCGCTGCATTAGCCTCATGCCGTGATGCCAGCGTGATATCGAGGCGCTGGTTGCACACCCAGGTTTTCTTCAGGTCATGAAAAATGGCCTTGGGCATATCGGCCGGCAGATCCACCAGGCTGTGGTCAGCCTGGATATCGATTTGGCCAATGTATTTCGAGTCCAGTTCGGCCACGTTGGCGATGGCGCCCACGATGTTGCCGGGCTTGACGCCGTGAACTTCACCCACTGCGATGCGGTAGCGTTCCATCGGCAGGCCCGTGTCCTGATTGGCTTTGCGTTTGCGCGGTTCGCGCGGCTCTTTGTCTTTACGTGTTTTGCGGCCGCTGCCGGCGTGGCCGCTGTGATGCTCACCGCCGCTGCCGGCTGGTCTTTCGCTGTCCGGCTTCAGCAGCCAGGGACGATCACCAAGCGAGAGCTTGGCCAGTGCGGCCGCCACGTCCAGTGGCTGGGCTTCACTTTCCTGCAGGTACTCCTCCAGCATTCCCCGCATGAACGCAAGGTCACTGCTGGCCAGTGTTTCGCTAATGCTTTGTTTGAAATCACTGATGCGCTTGGCGTTTACCGTGTCCGACGACGGTAGCTGCAAGGGCTCGATTTTTTGCCGGGTAGCCTGTTCGATGGCATACAGCATGCGCCGTTCACGTGGTGCCACAAACAGGATGGCATCACCCTGGCGGCCGGCGCGGCCGGTGCGGCCAATGCGGTGAATATAGGCTTCGATATCGTAGGGAATATCGTAGTTGACCACGTGGCTGATGCGGTCCACGTCCAGCCCGCGGGCGGCCACGTCTGTGGCTACCAGGATATCCAGCGAACCTTTCTTCAGGCGCTGGATCATCTGTTCGCGCTGTTTCTGCGCCATGTCGCCGTTCAGCGCTGCTGCCGAATAACCGCGGGCTTCCAGTTTCTCGGCCAGTTCGGCGGTGGCAATTTTGGTACGCACAAACATCAGCAGGGCATCAAACGGCTCCACCTCCAGAATGCGCGTCAGCGCGTCCAGCTTGTGCATTTTGCTGACCAGCCAGTAGCGCTGCCGGATGGTGGCGGCGGTGGCGGTCTTGGCCTTGATGGCAATTTCCTGCGGATCGTTCAGGTATTTGCGCGCAATGCGTTCCACCTGCTTGGGCATGGTGGCCGAGAACAGCGCCATTTGGCGGTCTTTGGGTGCCTGTTCCAGGATCCACTCGACATCGTCGATAAACCCCATGCGCAGCATTTCGTCGGCCTCATCCAATACCAGGGCCTGCAGATTATCCAGCCTGAGGGTGCCCTTGCGCATGTGGTCCATAACCCGCCCGGGTGTGCCCACCACCACGTGTACGCCGCGCTTGAGTTGGCGGATCTGACCGGCGTAATCCTGGCCGCCGTAAATTGGCAGCACATGAAACCCCTTCATATGCACGGCATAGCGGTGAAACGCTTCTGACACCTGGATGGCCAGTTCGCGGGTCGGCGCCAGCACCATCACCTGTACCGCTGCTTGCCGCAGGTCCAGCCGCGCCAGCAGCGGCAGGGCGAAGGCTGCTGTCTTGCCGGTGCCGGTTGGCGCATGGCCCAGCACGTCCAGGCCCTTTAACAGGTGGGGCATGGTTTGCGCCTGGATGGGCGTGGGTGTTTCATAGCCCACCTCGTTCAGCGCATCCAGCAGCGGCTGGGGTAAATTCAGTTGATCGAAGCGTTCAATGGTGGTGTCGGGATGGGCGGGGTCGGGATGAGACATGGTTTTTCCTGGGTGTTTGCCGGAACTTCTGCGAAGCTTGCGCATGCATCGGTCCGGGCCGATGGGCGTGTTCGGGCGGCGCAGTATAATGCCCGGCCCGGGTATCACAATAGCACCGCAGGATAAAAGATGGGTTTAAATCAGATTTGGGTGGATGCCGATGCCTGTCCGCGGGTGATCAAGGAAATTCTGTTTCGCGCGGCAGAGCGGGTCGGTGTTGCGCTGGTGCTGGTGGCCAACCAGCCGGTTCCGGTGCCGCGGTCGCGCCATGTGCGCGCGGTGCAGGTTTCCCAGGGGTTTGATGTGGCTGACAACTACATCGCGCAACAGGCGCAAGCGGGCGAACTGGTGATTACCGCAGATATTCCGCTGGCAGCCGAGGTGGTGGCCAAGGGCTGCCTGGCGCTGAACCCGCGCGGTGAGTTGTATACCGAAGACAATATTCGTCAACGGCTGAACATGCGGGATTTTATGGATACCTTGCGCGGCAGCGGCGTGGATACGGGTGGTCCGGCGGCTTTCAGCGCGGCCGATCGTATGGCCTTCGCCAACCAGCTGGATCGACTGCTGGCCAAATAGCCGGGCGCAGGCGCAGAATTAGCCGGTGATGGCGGTGCGCTGCGGAAGGATTCAGCTTTCCATGCACGCGATACATCGTGTGTGGGTGGGATCGGCTTCCAGCCGGCGGCTGTCGATCGCCTCGCCGCAGCCAAAACATACCCCGAATTCACCCGCATCGATGCGTTTGAGCGCACCGTCGATTTTGGCCAGCTGCAGTTTCCGGCGGCGCGCCACCTCCAGCGCCATCTGCTGACCCTGCATGGCATCCATGCGCGACAGGCGTCCCTGCCGTGACTGATCCAGCTGCACTGTTTCGCCGGCCTCTGACAGGGACTTCTCCAGCCCTTGCAGCTCAGCCTGCAATTGCAGCAGTTTGTCGCGGTAGTGTTGCTGGCCGCTGGCGGTCATTGCTGCCCGCCTGCGCTGAAACCCGGGCGTTGCCAGCGGCGCGGCGGGTTTGCTCTCCGTAGTTGCCTTGATGCCATGGGCGGGTGGCGCTCAGCCGTATTTTTTCTCATGCGCGTCCAGCGTTTTGGCGCAGCTGTCCAGTGCCTTGAGCAGCAGCTCATGCAGCGATGGTTCCGGGTCACCGGCCTGATCATTGGTGTTGTCCGCCGCCAGCCAGGCCGCGGTGTGCGCTGCGCACAGATTGCGCATACCGCGCCAGCGCTCAATCATCTGTTCCGCCCAGTCGCGGAATTCCTGGGCCGCGCCGGGCCGCTTTTCCAGCGCCTTGGCCAGGGTTGGGTGGAAGCTGATGGAATTCTTCAGGCCGAAAAAGCCCAGCAATGCCGGCAGGCGCAGGTACATCAGCGTGTCGTCCACATGCAGTGTCTCTGATGCCCGGTGGTAGGCCAGCACGGAGGAGAAATGCACGTTCTGGTTGTGCGAGATGAAATCCACGCCACGCGGTACGGTGAACTCAAAATCACTGGCATACATTTTATGCAGCGCCGCATCTTCCGTGCCGGTGGCTTCCCACGGCAGGTCGGGAAATCGTTCCAGGTGGCGCGCCGTGCCGTACAGCCGGGCCGCCGGGAACATGGCATGCATGGCTTCAACGTGCATAGTGTGAAACGGGTGCAGGTTCACAATGGCTTCAATATGCTCAGGCCCGCCAGTGATGGCTTCCACCTCCCTGGCCTGTGAACGGCTGAGCGTCCAGCTGTCGAGAAACACGAAGGCACCGTTACTTCGGCGCACCAGCGATGCCTGGGTGCCCACATCCACCAGGCCGGCGATTTTGTACGAGCCGCGCAGGTTCCAGAATCCGTCGGCCACGTGAAGGACGTTTTTGCTCATGATGCAGGAAGTCTAGCTGATCAGCTCATCAATCACCGGACATTCTTGCAACTCGCCCTGCTGGCAGCGGTCCATCATGCGTCGCAGCGAGGCCCGCAATTGCTGCAGTTCACGGATTTTGTGTGACACGTCCCGCTCATGCGTGCTCAGCAAGGTGTGCACGCTGGCACAGTCCTGCTCTGCCTGCTGCGCCAGGTCCGTAAGGCGGCGGGTTTCTGCCTAGCTAAAGCCCAGCGCCCTGCTGCGCAGGATAAATTGCAGCCATTTCAGATGTTCATCGGAGTAATCCCGGTAACCGTTTGACAAACGGCCGGCGGGGCGCAGCAGGCCGATGTGTTCAAAATAGCGAATGGTTTCCACCGGACAGTCGGTGGCAGCAGACAGTTCACCAATCAGCATGGGCTTGACCTTGTAGTAACTATAGGCAATACACTGCATTTGGTCCCCTTTCCGGGCAAAAAGTTGCAAGGAAGTTTTATGCTTGAAAATCACACTACACGCTGGGCCAGTTGGACCAGCAAGTCCGGCGCTGTCGGCGTGGTACTGGCCACTTTTGGATGCGCCTCGTGCTTTCCGGCCGCGGCGGCACTCGGCTCTGCCCTTGGGCTGGGCTTTCTGGGTCAGTTTGAAGGCCTTTTCATCAATAGCTTATTGCCCATATTCGCCGGCCTGGTTGCCGTGGTGAATGTTGTTTGGTTTCTTCAGCATCGCCGCTGGTGGCGTCTGGTTGCTGCTCTGGCCGGCCCCGCCATGGTGCTGGCCACCCTGTATCTGTTCTGGACCGACGACTGGAGCACCTGGTTGTTCTACCTGGGTGTGGTGCTGATCTTTGCCGTGTCGGTATGGGATATGTGGTCTCCGCCGGGCCGGCAGTGCCGCGTCGCAGAGGGATCAGCTCATGGATAAATTCACAACCCATGCATCAGGTACAGGGACCGCTGAATTGCGCTCGGTCATCACCTGCCCGGAATGTGGTCACAGCTGCGAAGAGAACATGCCGGTAGATGCCTGCCAGTTTTTCTTTGATTGCCCGGCCTGTGCTGCGGTGTTGCGGCCGATAAAAGGTGACTGTTGCGTGTTCTGCAGCTATGGCACGGTGCCATGCCCGCCCCGGCAGACGGGATCGGAGCCGTGCGCCTGACAGCCTGCTGATATTGTCCCTGCGGCGACTGCCAGCCGGCGTTATTCCGGCCGGGGTTTCTGCTACCCTGTGAGCATGTACTTGGTGACGCCGGCTGGCCCGTTTCCGGGCTGTCGCGCAGTTGCACATTGGGGTGATTGAAATGGATATCGTATCGGCTGCCACCTTGCTGTTTCTTGTGATGGACCCGCTGGGTAATATCCCGGTGTTTCTGTCGGTGCTGGAAGATGTCGCGCCGCAGCGCCGCACCCGTGTGCTGATCCGCGAACTCTTGCTGGCTTTGCTGGTGCTGATGCTGTTCCTGTTCTGCGGGCGTTACGTGCTGGGCTTCCTGCAGCTCAGCGAACACTCCATTCGCATAGCCGGCGGCATCATACTGTTTCTGATCGCGTTGAAAATGCTGTTTCCCATGCAACGAACCGCGGACACGCCCGATGAGATTCTGGGCGAGCCCCTGCTGGTGCCGTTGGCCATTCCCATGGTGGCCGGCCCGTCAGCTCTGGCCGTGGTGATGTTGCTGTCCAGCAACGAACCCGGCCGCATGGTGGACTGGATGCTGGCGCTGTTCGCGGCCTGGCTGCTGAGTTCACTCATCCTGATTTCAGCCACGGGCCTCAAGCGCTTTCTTGGCCGGCGTGGCCTGATTGCGCTGGAGCGGTTGATGGGCATGTTGCTGGTGGCCATCGCCGTGCAGATGCTGCTGGATGGTATTTCCGCCTACCTGGGTAATGCTGCATGAATAAAGAACGATTGGAGGTATGGGGTTCAAAACAGTTTACCTCCACCACGCTCAACTTCATCCTGAATGCCGGCCTGGTTACCTGCACGTTTTTCGGTCTGTTTGATTTTCTTACCGGGGATTCCACCGGCGCGGCCATTCTGATGCTGGTCATAGTGGGCCTGCTTTTGGCCCGGGTTGTCTACAACCTCAGTGATAACGTCACCGTTTCACTACAAATGGTGGGCATCAGCGCGTTTGCCGGCGTGGTTTTCCTGTCGTACAGTCAGGGTGGACTGGACTCGCCCACGCTTTGGTGGCTGGTGGTAGTGCCCTTGTGTTTTATTGTGTGTGGCCATTATTTTGCTGCCTGTTTCTGGATGGCCATGGCGTGCATCACGGTGTTGGTGTTTTTGCTGGAGATGCCGCTGGGCAGCTCCAGTCTTCCCCGATCCATGCAGTCCAGTTCGGAATTCTACGCGCTGGTAATGATTGGTCTGTTTATCGTGCTGGTCATCTTTATTGTACTCGTTGAAACATCCCGCCATGCCGCGTTTCAGAAACTGGAAAAGGCTTCTGCCGGCTTGCAGGCGACAGCCCAGGCGCTGGAGCTGAGCAATCACGAGTTGGTGGCCGCGCGCGACGCCGCACTGGAGCACGCGGCGACACAGTCGCGATTTATGGCGAACATGAGTCACGAGTTGCGGACACCGCTCAATGGCGTGCTCGGGGCGGTGAATCTGCTGGATACCTCCAGCATGAACAGCAGCCAGAAAGAGTTGGTGCAGATACTTAAACGCAGCGGCGGCCACCTGATTGAAATCATCAATGATGTGCTGGATTACTCCAAGCTGGAAGCAGGCAAGCTGACCCTTGAGCAGACGGAATTTTCACCCCGCAGCCTGACCGAGGGAATAGCCAACCTGTTTCGCGCCGAGGCTAACCAGAAAGGTTTGCGGCTGACCTGCAGGGTGGCGGGTGACGTGCCTGAGCAGGCATTGGCAGATGAGAAACGCTTGCGCCAGATCGGCAGCAACCTGGTGTCCAACGCCATTAAATTTACCCAGCAAGGTGAAGTAAATCTGGATCTGGCAGTTGCAGGAGACAAACGTGACGGCGTGGTGTGGCTGGCGCTGACGGTGACCGATACGGGTATCGGAATTTCGTCCGATAAACACAAAAGCCTGTTTGACGCATTTTACCAGCTTGATGGTTCCATGACCCGGACGGCCGGGGGTACCGGCCTGGGCCTGACGATTTCTGCGGAACTGGCGCGGATGATGGGCGGCTATATACTGGTCAGCAGCGAGCTGGGCAAAGGCTCGATTTTTACCCTTGAAGTGCCGGTGCAAAAGTCTGGTGGCGGTACAGCCTGCGTCAGGCCTTTGCTCACACGCCCGGTGCAGTCAGCCATTGTCATAGAACCGCATGAACTCAGCCGGGTGATCTGTACCGAGCTGTTGCAACAGCTGGGCATCAAGGTGGCAGGCGTGGGGGCTCAACTGACCGCTGAGATGTCCGAACGGGCGCTTCGACCGGGTTGTGTCGTGGTGGTCGATGCCGGTGTGGCATTGGCAGTGGCCGAGGAGAGCCGGGCAGAGTGGATGGCCGAGCTGGGCGACCGCTTGCTGATCAGCCTTCCCGTGTCAGGCCGCACTGAACAGATCAACCGTCTGTTCCCGTCTGCCAGGCTGCTGGAACATCCGATCGGCCTGATGGCGCTGGCCTCAGCGATCAACCAGGGTGGGTTGGAAGGGGGTGAAGAACCCGATGCCAGCGAATCCCGGCCTGCGGCAACTGCGGCCAGGGTGCTGGTGGTTGAGGATGACCCCATCAACCAGAAACTGGCCGTTTCCATGCTGGAAAAGGCCGGTTATCCGGCTGATACGGCCAGCAATGGGCAGCAGGCGGTCGATGCGCAGCGTGAACAGGCTTACGATTTGATCCTGATGGACTGCCGCATGCCGGTGATGGATGGCTTTGAAGCCACCCGGCTGATTCGCCGGCATGAAGCAGTGAGTGGTAGCAAACCCTGCAAGATTATTGCCGTGACGGGGGATGCCCAGTCCAGTGACCGGGATCGCTGCCTGGATGCCGGCATGGATATGTTTATCAGCAAGCCGTACATGTTTGAGGCATTGCGCACTGCCATGGAGCAGGCGCTGCGGGATTCTGTTTAACCCTAAAAACAAGGTGATTGCCGGCGCGCCCGAATGATGCGGCCGGCAATTTCTGTGACTCCGTGGACCAGCAGCAAGCCGCTGCGTGGCTTCAGGGTGCGTTTACGTAAGCCAGTTCCTCACACAGAGCAAGGTTATCCAGCGCGATACGTTGAATGGGCACCACGCCTTGCTGGTTGATGGACGGTATGTTGTAACTCACGCTGCCGTTTTCGCAGTCGCTGAAATCCAGGGTTATCGTGCCATCAATGGTCTGCCCCGGGGCTGGCTCGGGCGAGTCGAAAATGCCGCCCCGGGTGATTTCTACCTGCAACTCGGCTGTGCCACCGGTATACGGGCCGAAAGCGGTCAACCAGCGGTGCCCGGCATCGCCCAGGTTGGCAATAACGGACTCGTCTGGCCGCTCCGTATCAAAGGTAAACCAGGCCAGGAAAACCTGTTCAATGTCCGGAAACACGGTGACGAAAAAGCCCTGGCCACCGGTCATGGGGTCGTACCAGGCATCATTCATGCCGGCATTCATATGGAAATTGTCCGGGTTGATGGCATCCACCAACACCAGGTTTTCGCGTTTCGGGTTGCCGCTGCCGGAATAGTTGATCATCGGCAATTCCTGGAATGATGCGCCGGCATTGTAGATCGGCAAAGCGGCAATGGCGTCGACTACCTGCATGCCGTTGCCCACAACCCGGCCAAACACGGTAAAGCCTCCATTGCTGTTGTCCAGTTCTGCTGAATTGTCTTTCAGGTTGATAAACCACTGGCTGGTGGCGCTGTCAGGATTGCCCGCGATTTTGGCCATGGCAATGGTGCCGCGGGTGTTGGAGATTCCTGGTTCGTTCTTAACAGCCGGGTTGGTGGCAACAGCACCCACGACATTGTTGATAAAGGTGTAAGCGCCACCCTGAATGACGAAATTTTTCACGCTGCGGTGGATAAAGGTATCGTTGTAGTCACCGTCGTTAACGTAAGCGAGGAAATTCGCTACCGTTTTAGGCTTTTCTTCATCGAACAATTCGATTTCGATATCGCCAAGAGTGGTTTTGAAAATGACATTGGTTGCCCAGGCGGGGCTTGCGATGCCCAGGCATGCGACGATGATAGCCAGGCCGGCAATACGGCGGCCGGAAAAGCAATAGGAATGCATGAATTATGGCTCCGTTGGAATGATTTGGGTAATCTGTTTCTCGTTCGTGCCTGCAATGTGGTACTCAGAAGGGGAATTTAAAGGCTTTCGGCAGGCCGAAAAATCCCATTATCCCGTTTTTACGGGTTCGAAGGAATCCTTGTCAGTAAGCCTTGCCCTTTGTACGAGCTTTCCAAGGTTGATATTTCCAACGTTTACAGAAGCTTGTGGTCTGTGTTTGGCTTGCGATTGTCACAGTGCGCACCTGCCCGTGATCTCATCTCAGGTTGTCCGCCAGTGCGTAAAATCCGCCCGGCTACCACTTGATCACGCCGCAAATACCATCAAAAGGGCGGCGCAGCTACCAAGCTGCAGGGCGCCGTGCCTTGACTTGTCCGGCCCGCTCACATCCAATGCGGTGCAATGCTACTGATTATTCTTCAAATCGCAACGGTATCGGCCATTGTTGTCGGCCTGTTCGAACTGCGCCAGAAATTCGGGCTGGCACTGCTGTTTATTTTCGTTGGATCAAACCAGTACTTTCAGCACCTGATGGCCACCTCGGTGTATGTAGAGGTGTTTGGCTATACCTTGTCACCCGGTTCGGTGGTGCTGTTCAGCGCCAACCTGTTTGCCGTGCTGCTGGTCTATATTTCCGAGAGCGTGATCAACACCCGCAGGCTGATTTATGGCATCGCGCTGGCCAACGCGGTGCTGACGCTGTTTACCGTGTCTACCCGTTACAGCCTGGCGGCCGGCTGGCTGCAATCATCGCCTGGATTTGCCGAACCCTTTCTGAGTTTTGACCTGTTCAGCTTCCTGGTGGGCACAGCGCTGCTGATTGTGGATACGTTTTTTATCATTCTGGCCTACGAGTATCTGCGCCAGCGCTTTCCCGCCGTCGGACAGACGGTGCTGGCCATTGCGGCCTTGCTGCTGGTGCTTTGGTTTGATGCACTGATCTTTATGACCACGCTGTTCTACCACAGTGCCGATTTCGGCAAATTGCTGGTGGGCAACCTGATGGGCAAGACGCTGTCGGCGGTCAGTTTTGGTGTCTGCCTGGGCTGGTACCTTAAATGGTCACAGCGGCGCCACGGAATACAGCCAGCAACCCATGGGCCGGGTGAAGACCGCAGCATTCTGCATATTTTCAGTTACCAGAAGCGCTATAAACGGCTCAAGGCCGAACATGGTGAACAGCAACGCGCTCACCAACAGGAACGGGAGCGCGCCAGCCAACAACTGGCCTCGACCCAGGAGGAATTGCGCCATGCGCAGAAAATGGAGGCGGTGGCCCGGCTGACCGGCGGGATAGCGCATGATTTCAACAACATCCAGATGGCCATCCAGGGCAATACTGACCGCTTGATTGAAAAGCTGGGCCAGGACCACGAGCTGCTGCCCACGCTGCTGGATATCAGGCAAGCCAGTGAGCGGGCCACTTCGCTTACCGGCCAGATGCTGGCATTCAGCCGCAAACAGGTGCTTTCACCGAAAGTGCTGTCGGTGAACGAGTTGATCAAG
>JBFIHZ010000024.1:0-21653 GCA_041601535.1 Lysobacterales bacterium
CTGGGCACGCTGTGCGCGCGCTCGGGCTGTATGCCTTCCAAGGCGTTGATTCACGCGGCCAACCGCGTGCACGAGATGGCTGATCCGCCACCGGGTGTGTGCCATGGTATGCCGCCAAAGGCTGACACGGCCAAAGTGCTGGCGCATGTCCGCGCCCTGCGCGATGAGTTTGTGCAAGCTGTGCTGGAAGATATGGAAAGCTGGCAGCAAAAGCATCTGGTATGCCGGCGCGCCAGCCTGAAGGATGCGCACACCCTGGACCTTGAAGGGGAAACCGTGCGCGCCAGGCGCATTATCATTGCTACCGGTTCCCGGCCGGTGATGCCACAAGCCTGGCAAGCGCATGCCCGCTTTCTGCTGGACAGCGACAGCCTGTTTGAACAAAAGCAATTTCCGCCCAGCATGGCGGTAATTGGTCTCGGCCCGCTGGGCGTGGAGCTGGCTTTGGCCATGCAGCGCCTGGGCGTTGAGGTAAACGCCATCGATCCGCAAACACGGATTGGCGGATTAAGCGACCCGCTGCTGACGGAGTATGTCGCCGACTGGCTCGGTGAGCAGATGACGGTTTGTTTTGAACAGGCCGAGTTGCACCCGTCAGATGGTCAAAAACTGAAAGTCAGCGCGGGTGAGCAGCGGTTTGAGGTGGACCAGGCCCTGGTGGCCGTCGGGCGCAAGCCGGTAGTTCAGGGCCTGGGGCTGGAAAACCTGGGTGTGAAACTGAACGATCAGGGCCTGCCGGAGGTTAATCCGGAAACGCTTCAGGTCGGCGATTTGCCGGTATTCATGGCTGGCGACGTCAATGGCCAGCGCCCGGTGTTGCACGAAGCGGCCAGTGAGGGCCGCATCGCCGGGAAAAACGCGCTGCAGTCCTCGCCACAGGCGCATGAGCGGCTGACCCCCCTGAATATCACCTTTACCTCGCCGCAGATGGCGGTGGCCGGACAGGGTTATCGGGCATTGCAGCAAGCGGAGACCGATTTCGTCTGCGGCCAGGTCAGCTACGAACGGCAGGGCCGGGCGCGCATCATGCAATGCAACACCGGCTTGTTGCGGTTGTACGCGGCGCGCCGCGACGGCCGCTTGCTGGGCGCCGAACTGTTTGCGCCCGGAGGTGAGCATCTGGCCCACCTATTGGCCTGGTCGATCGCCCAGAAAGCCTCGGTGACTTCACTGTTGGGCATGCCTTTTTATCATCCGGTACTGGAAGAAGGGCTGCGTACCGCGGTCGGCGATGCGGTGAAAAAACTGAAATCCTGAATAATCGGCATAAAAAAAGGCCGCCCTGGGGCGGCCTTTTTCCTGCTGGATGGATTCCCAGCACAAGGTAGTGCAGCTTAAAACACGACCGTCTCGGTTGCAGAGCAGGTAGAGGTGCCCGCGTTGCACACTTCGTACTGGTACGTAGCACCACCCTTGGCGCCGATGTTGTCGTTGTAGAAGCCATCGTTCGCCGTGGTGGCAATCACATTGCCGTCGCGGCGGATATCCACGTTGGTGCCGGATGCCCCGCTCCAGCTCAGATCCACCTGGTGCTTGCCTTTCACCTTGAAGCCGTTGGCGGTCAGGTTGATGGCGCCGGCCGGTTGATCCGGAGTGGTGGCGGAAGCGACATTGCTGAAGCCTGACGGGGTGGCGCCTTTAACGGCGCGTACGCGGTAGTCATAGCTGGTCAGCGGGCTGACGCCGGTGTCGCTGTAGCTGCTGCTATTGACCGACAGGCTGGCGATGGTGCTGTAACTGCCGCCGCCGCTTGCGCGCTGTACTTCATAACCGGTTTCGTCACTGGCATTGTCACTCCAGCTGAGATCCACCTGGTTGTGGGCAACGGCATTGGCGCTGAGGCCACCGGGGTCCGCCGGCGGTGTAACCGGTGTGTTGTCCACGCGAATGTACAGGTGATCCACAAATACCGTATCGGTGGCGCTGTTACCCTGCGCGTTATTGGTGTCCACCACGCGGATGTATACCGTACCACTCAGGTTGTTCGGCAGTGCCGCGCTCTGCAGGTTGTTGCTGGAGGTGGAAGACACCACCAGGGCCGGGCTGAAGGAGCTGCCGTCAGTGGAATACTCGAACTGGAAGTCATCTCCATCGCTGGAGCCGCCGCTCCAGGCATTGGTGCTGAGCGTGGTGCTGTTACCGGCAGTGATGTTGAAGGTCCATGTATGGCTGAGCGAACTGCGGCGCTTGGATGGTTTGCCATTGGACTGCTGCTCGGTGATGCTCTGGGTGGAGCCATCGTCAGCATGGGTATTGCCAAAGCCACCGGAAACGGATCCTTCGCTGGTGGACTGGCCCTGCGCAACGTAATCCACGTACGGCGGTGGATCATCAGTGGTCGCGCTGGCTGAAGCGAACGCGGAGTCACCAGCGGAGTTGAACGCCGCCACGCGGTAGAAATACTCGGTGCTGGCACTCAGCCCGGTGTCGCTGTGACTGGTGCTGTTGGCACCCTTGCTGGCAACAGTGCTCCAGCCAGACACGCCGTCTGCGGAGCGCTCCACACGATAACCGGTTTCATTGCCGGCATTGTCCACCCAGCCCAGGTTGATCTGTGTGTCCGAGGCAGCTGCCGCGGTCATGCCGCTGGGGGCCGCCGGTGGAACATCCAGCGTGGTGGCGCTGGCGGTATTGGACCAGGCTGAGGTCTCGGTGCCTTCAAAGGCGCGTACCCGGTAATACCAGGTGCTGTTGGGCGACAGGCCGCCATCATTGTGACTGGTGGCATTCGCGGCCACATCGGTCAGTGCGGACCAGTTGTTGCCATCGGGTGAGCGCTGGATGCTGAAGCCGTCTTCGCTGCTTGAGTTGTCCGACCAGCTCAGTGCAATGCTGCTGGTGGATTGCGCCGTGGCGCCCAGACCGGTGGGTCCCGGAATGCCATTGCAGCCATTCAGGCAGAACGTCATCGACGCGCCCGAGGCGGAGATATCCGAAATGATGTGTCCCGTCTGGATGATGTTGCCGCTTTGATAAGCATCGGTATTGGGATGAACAGCAGGGCCCGGGCCGATTGCATCCACGCCGGCTGCATGGTGCATGTCGCCGCTGTCACCGCGGTTATTGCCTTTTTCCAGGTTGTAATTGCCGTCAGCCTGCAACAGCGCTACCCGGTAGTGGTTGCCGTTACCGGGCCAGCCGGCCTGGCCGGGATAGCCTTCATTGTTAAGTCCGGCGGCGTCGTCGATATGCCAGATGGCAATGCCGCCTTGCGGGATGGTGCAGTCAAAACCGGCATTCTGGCGGTTTTCGATCAGCAGGTATTCATTGGATGGGAAGCCCGCATCAACGCGGTATACCTCGGGATTGGTTTCAGCCTGGTTGATGCTGTACTGGCCGGGCTGGCTGATCACCGTCGGCACATACCAGCCAAGGTTGATTTTTGACCACGGAGAAAAATGCGGAGGGCAGCGTTGCGAGCCACTGAAATCCCAGGAGTTCGCCATCAGGCCCCAGGAGCCGATGCCCTGGCCGCCGCCGTTGGTGTCGTACAGGTCCGGCAGACCGAAGAAATGCCCGGTTTCATGCGCGATGACGCCGATGCGTCCAATGGCTGAACCCGAAGTGCCCCAAACACCCGGGCTGATGTGGTAATCGTAAACCGATACACCGTCGTTGGAGTTCCACTGTGGCTGAATGGCCCAGCGGTGCGACCAGATGCGGTTGGCCTGGCTGGTGCCGTAGGCGTCGCTTCCGCCCCACTCAGCACCATAACCGGAATGGATAAAGGCGATGGAGTCGATGCGGCCGTCGTTATCGGTGTCGTAATCGTTGAAATCAATAACCGTATCCAGTACATCCAGGGCTTCGCGCAGCGCCTGCCACAGGGTGGAATCGCCGGAATTGCCGTTGGCATAATACTGTTCGGTATTGGAAACGGTGATCCAGTCGCCAATGCCGGGGTTTACATCCGAATTCAGTGTCATCTGGCCGTAGGAGTTTTCAAAATAAACGTCCTTGATCGAGCCGGTGGGGGCCAGTACCGGGTCACCGCCGGTGGCATTGAACAGCACATCCACGTCCGCCACCGTGGGCAGGGTGCGGCCGGTGTGGTTGGAGAAGCGAATCATGACCACCAGGTTTTTCACGTTACCGACGGGTGCAATGGCCTGGGGTGCGTCCGGGCCACCGCTGCTGGCAGTCGACTTGGCCGACTGGGCACGCACGGCGGCGGAAGGCAGTACATGTTTCTGCAAGCCGGCAGCACGCGGATTATCCCGCCCCACCACCATGCCGTTGGGGTTCAGGTGCCCTGATGGGCTCTGTTCCGCGTACTCAAACCATTTGCCGTTGCGCACCACGGTGTAGCCGTCGGTGTCTTCGGTCCAGTTATAGTGCTCGTCGCCGCGGGTGTGCAGCGTAATCACCGTGCCATCAGGCTGTGTTTCGGTGAATGGAAAGGGCGCTGCCGGCATCGCCAACGCGCTGGTGCTTAGCCCCAGAAATAGCTGAAAAACAGCCAAAAGCACCCCTGCACGCAGCAGGCGTGATGTCAACACATCGTTCATTTTAACTCCCCTTGTCCTTTAAGAATATTTGTCCTTGTCAGCCAAACGCGCCAGCCAACCTGTCCAGAGTAGATAATAAGGTGTGATCAAGTCAAATCAGAGTAATATGGTCACTGCCCGAAATATGGGGTTCCAGTCAGTTGGTGGTGGCGCCTTGATGCTCCCTGTGGGTATCAGATAATCCGCGAAAAGGTGGGGGGCAGGCGCACGCGCGCACTGGAAAGGGAGGGTGACTGCCGGGTTTCGTCTGGCCGGGAAGGGGGAAAATACTCGTCGAATACCATGGCGACCACGCGGGTCAGCAAACGGCCTTCGGCGGTGATGTGCATTCCAGCGTCATCAATTTCCACCAGTCCGTCATCCGCCATCTGCTGCAGGCGGTGCATCTCCGGAGCAAAATACTCACTGAAGTCAATCAGGAAGCGGTTTTCAAAGTCAGCAAACACCAGCTCGCCGTGACACATGATGGCCTCGATGATTACCCGGCGCAGACGGTCTTCAAACTCCAGGCTGATGCCACGCCACACCGGCAGTTCGTTATTCGCCAACGCCTGGCTCCAGCGTGGAATCTCCTTGAGGTTCTGCGCATAGCAATCGCCCACCTTGCTGATGGCGCTCACGCCCAGGCCAATCAGGTCATGGTCGGCGCGGGTGGAATACCCCTGGAAGTTGCGCTGCAGTTTGCCGCTTGCGCGCGCCTGGCTCAGCTCGTCATCGGGCAAGGCAAAATGGTCCATGCCGATATACAGGTAGCCGGCATCATTGAGCTTTTTCACTGTCAGTTTCAACAGTTCAAGTTTGCTGGCGGCATCCGGCAAATCGGCCTCGCGAATCATGCGCTGCGAACGGAACAGGCCGGGAAGGTGGGCGTAACTGTATACCGCCAGGCGGTTCGGCCGTGCATCCAGCACGGTGTCCAGCGTGCGTTCGAAGCGCTGCGGCGTCTGCAAGGGCAAGCCATAGATCAGGTCAATGGACACCGAGTTGAAACCCTGCTCACGCGCGGCATCCACCAGTGCCATGGTGGCCACCGGGTCCTGTACGCGGTTGACGGCCTGTTGCACTTCCGGATCGAGATCCTGCACACCCATGCTGATGCGGTTGAAGCCCATTCCGGCCAGGTTGGAAAGGCGTTCAACATCAACGGTGCGCGGGTCAATTTCAATGGCAAATTCACGCTCGGCCGACGTATCCATGCTGAATGCATGGCCAAGAGCAGCCATTATCTGCTCCAATTCAATATCGGCGAAAAAGGTGGGGGTGCCACCGCCAAAATGCAGTTGCTGGACCGGCCGGTCGCGGTCGAACTGGCTGCCGCGCAGGACGATTTCCCGGGACAGCATGTGCAGGTAGGCGGTGCCCTGCTCCGGCCGCCGGGTGATTTTCTTGGTGCAACCGCAGTAGTAACACAATGACTGGCAGAACGGCAGATGCACATACAGCGACAGGGGTACCGGAATCAGCGCATCGTTGCTGGCGCAAATATGGCGTTCAAAGGCCGTTTCATCAAAGCCTTCGTGAAATTGCACGGCAGTGGGGTAGGAGGTATAGCGCGGACCCGTTATATCGTAGCGGCGGATCAGTTCTGAATTAAAGCGAACGTTGGAGTTCACGGTTGCACCCGGTCAAGAATCCATTTGATAAATAGTGCAAGCAGCTTACGCCACAACCGACCGGCACTGACTGACACGGGTCAACTTGAATCCATCGCTGAAATGGGATGGGCCCATGCCACGGAGCATGGCTGGAAAGAATGGTGGGTGCTTGTCCGAGGGGCTGCGGGCGCGCTGGACTGCGCCCGCAGCCGTATGACTAGTGCGCCGCCGGCTCCAGGCCGGCCAGGCGTAACAGGGCAGCGCGGTTAAGAATGCGCACGTGCTTGCGGTCGACCCGCAATACCGTGGACTTCTGCATGCGCGCCAGAACCCGGCTTACGGTTTCGCTGGCCAGCCGCAGGTAGCTGGCAATATCCTTGCGCGACATCGCCAGCATGTATTCGTTATTGGAATAACCGCGTTGGGCGAACCGCTCGGACAGGGACAGCAGGAACAGTGCGATCCGCTCATCGGCACTCAGGTCGCCGGAAACGGTTTCCAGCTCATTAATGCGCCGGCTCATGATGCGGAACAGCTCAGTTTGCAGTTCCGGCATCTGGCTGGCCAGGGTGCTTACCGAGCCAAAACCCAGAAAGCACACGGCGCTGGTATCCAGTGCAACTATGCTGGCGCTGTGCTGGCCCGTGTGTATCGCATCCAGTCCAATCAGTTCGCCCGGCAAATGAAAACCCAGTACCTGTTCCTGTCCCTGGTGATCGATCACGTAGCTCTTGAAGCAGCCGGTACGGACCGAGGCAACTGTCTGGAACTCATCGCCCGCGCGGAACAGGTGCTCACCCGGTTGCACAGGTTTTGAACGTTGCACGATTTTTTCAAACGCGCGGATTTGCTCCGCGCTTAAACTGCGTGGCAGGCAGATTTCGCCCAGGGCGCAGCGGCTGCAAGCGACCTGGCGGCGCTGAGCGCCCCGGCCTGCGTGGTCCAGGTGTCGGGTCACGCGGTTGCTGAGTGGAGCCTGATTGGCGGCCAACCCCAAAGTGCTGTGCATGATGCGCTCTCCTGGTAATTGATTCAGGTCAATTATCTGCCCATCAGGCTAGCAATGAATGCGTATTAATACGTATGTGTTCAATCTTGAGCTTGCAGCTTGTGATTCCGTTGATGGTTGGAGTTGACTGGAGTGACAGAGGAAGGTGTCGGCTGGATTATCCCCACCCATTCCAGAACAGCCCCAGTGGATGATGGCTGCGGGCAATGGAAAACATCAGTGCGTAGGTGGCCAGGGCCGCGAAAAAGTAGCGCCGCCGGTGCCCTGGCCGGGCCCGCTTCAGCGCCAGGCTGCCAAGCACAATATAAATCAGCAGCAACACCAGTTTGACCGTCAGCCAGCCGTTGGCGAACACCGCCCCGGGTAGTGCGCTGACCAGCAGCAGGCCGGCGCCCAGCAGTAAAGTATCGATCCCGTAGGACAGGTAGCGCACGGCTGGCGTCATGGCCCATGCTGCCTGCTCACGCAGTACCAGCGCCCCGCGCACGGAAAATACCAGGATGCTGGCGGTGACAGCCGCGACATGTGTCCACTTGATCAGCGGATAGTATTCAATCATCAGTTTCGTGCTCCGCGCAGAGGACCCGGTCAGTACCTTGCCATTTTTCTATGTGGGGCATTTTTTTCTGGTGATCCAGGTCAACCGCTGCCGGATTTGACCTGCGTGCCGGCGCCCGGCGGCCGGGCGGAAAGGGTGCGGGCAACCGGTGAGCCTGCTTCAGGTTGACTTGCGTGCGCCGGGATACTTTGTGAAGATGGCCGCACATGAGCACTTCCAGCCCTGTCGAAGACCGCAGCAACAGCCCCCCCAGGGGCCGCCCCCGAAGTAAGAAAAAGCGCCGTGAAATCATGGCGGCAGCGGTGGCGCTGTTTACCGAAAACGGTTTTGTTGCCACCAGTGTGGATGACATTGCCACGGCCGCCGGCGTCTCCAAGCAAACGGTCTATTCGCATTATGGCAGCAAGGAGAACCTGTTTGCGCTGGCGGTTTCCAGCAAGTGCAAAAGTTCCGGCATGGACCCGGATATGCTCGACCCGGCCATTCCACCGCAGGTGTTGCTGCCTGAAATGGCACGCAACTTCACAAAGTTATTGCTCAGCCGGGAGAGCATGCGCGTTTACAGCGTGTGCGCCGCCAGCACCGAAACCCACCCGGAGCTGGGCCAGTTGTTTTACCAGCATGGCCCCTTGCATACGGTGCAGGTGGTGACGGAATACCTGCACGAGCAGAACAGGGCGGGCCGCTTGCGCATTGAAAATCCGGAAGCGGCGGCCTGGCAGTTACTGTGCATGTTCAAAGCCGAGGCGTTTATGCGCAAGCAGTTCAAGTTTGAGCCGCTCAGTGAAGAACGGGTCGAACATTACATTGATGAATGTGTCGCAATGTTTCTGCGCGCTTACGCAGCCTGAGCCCCTCGCAGCTATCACTCCATAAAGCTGGCAATCTCCTCCAGTGGAGCCTTGCTGATGACGGGCACGCGGGCCTGTTCCGCAGGTAAGCCAGTGACAATCAGCATATAGGGCCGTTCGTCTTTGGGGCGGTTCAGCAGGGTGTTAAGGAACTTCATTGGCGCGGGGGTATGCGTCAGCGTGGCCAGGCCGGCATTATGCAGTGCAGCCAGCAAAAACCCCACGGCAATGCCGACCGATTCCGCAGTGTAATAGTTCTTCAGCCGTTCGCCTTGTGCGTTGCGGCTGAATTTCTTCAGAAAAACCGCAATCAGCCACGGTGCCGTCTCCAGGAATGGCTTGTGTTCGTCGGTGCCCAGTGGCTCCAAGGCGCGCAGCCACTCGGCTGACGCGCGGTGCTGGTAAAACTCCTTTTCCTCTTCTTCGGCTGCTTGCCGTATGCGGCTTTTCAAATCCGCGTTCTGGATTACCACGAAATGCCACGGCTGCATATTGGCTCCGCTGGGCGCTGTGCCGGCGGTTTTCAGTGCGTTTTCAATAATGTCGCGGGCCACGGGGCGGTCGGAAAATTCACGCACGGTGCGGCGTTGCCGCAAGAATTGATAAAACGTCAGTGCATCGGCGCTCATCCTTTCCGGGCTTTTTTCGTTGAATTTCAGTGGCTCGAACGGCCAGTCACTCATTCGTTTGCTCTCCTGCGGCACGGCTGGGCCTGTAGTGTGCCAAAAATCGTGCACCTCAAACAGGCAGAGGGCCGGCTGCGTGCACTTGAAATGGGCAGTCAGTTCAGCTGCTGCCGGCCTTTAATCAAGGCGGGGCGCGCAATGCCTGAGTTGGTACGTAACTTGCATATATAGCTTCCATCTGGCCCCGCGGCTGAAAGCTGGCGGGGCATGGGCTGGTGACTCATTCCGCTTGTTCAGGCAGCGCACGGCGGAACAAACACCTGGCCCGGGTTTTTCGGGGAGAAATAACATGCGGCTGCCGTCGCTTAAATTTTTACGCACATTTCAGATCGCTGGCCGGCACTTGAGTTTCAAGCTAGCCGCGGAAGAGTTGCACATCAGTGCTTCGGCGGTCAGTCAGCAGATCAGGAACCTGGAGACCTTCCTGGGCGTGAGCCTGTTTGAACGGAAAACCCGTGCGCTGGAACTGACGGATGTCGGTCGCCACTATTTTGCATTTCTGGATGACATGTTCACGCGGCTGGAAAATGAAACACAGCAGTTGTGGAACCAGTACGGCCGCAGCATCGTACGCCTGTGTGTGCCGCCGTTCTTTGCCAGCGAGGCGTTGCTGCCGCGCTTGTCTCGCTACCAGGAAACTTCGCCGGACACCGACATCAGGTTGAGCACGCAACCCAGTGCCATGAAAGCACATCCGGCGGAAGCCGATCTGTCGGTGTTGCTGGGTACCGGCAACTGGCCGGACCTGGTGACTCACCGCCTGATGGCGCGACGCGTGGTGGCGGCCTGTGCGCCAGCCCTGAAACAACGCTTGCAACTGGACTCGGTGGCCAGCCTGAACGGACAGACACTGATTGTGCATGAGGCTCGTCCGGACGCCTGGGAGCACTGGGCCAGGGCACAGGGTCAGCCGCCGCCGCGCCCGGGCAAGCTGATCCGTTTTGATTCCATGGCGGCTGTGGTGCGGGCGGCTGAACAGGGGCTTGGTGTTGCCCTGGTTTCGTGGCCGTTGGGACGAAACTGCTTTACCAGTGGATCACTGGAGCGTGTAATGAAAGTTCGTACAGAAACAGGTGAGTCATTCTACCTGGCGCATCGCAAGGAAGCGGCTGATCGTGCCGAGGTGCAGAAACTTATTGCCTGGATGAAAGCCGAGTTCAAAGAAGATGCATAAGCCAGGGTTGCCCGGATGCATCAGCTCAGCTGTTGCGTCGAAAAGAAAAGAACGTTTGTCGCTTTATACCTCGATCAGTAACCTGTGAACCGTGAATTGAATTTGATTCACAGCCGGAACAGGAGATGTAATAATGAACGGATCAGTACTTTTTAAAGCTTCATGTGTCGTCGCAGCCTTATTGGCCCCGATGGTCTCCCAAGCTGCGTCGGAACAAGAGGCATTGGAAGCCTGCATGCAAGCTCTGACACAGAATCTGGCGGAACAGCAAGGCGGTGAGCCGGTGGACTATCGGTCCGGTTCAAAAGCGCAGTTTTCCAAGCGCAGAGTATCGGCGCCAACCACATTTTATCTTGATGCCTTTGACCCTGAAACCTATAAGGTCGTTGCGCGAGCAGACTGCCTGGTAGGTAGCGACGCAGAGGTTATCAATCTCAGAGCTCTGCACCTTAATGCGCCCGGTGCGCGCATGAGAATGGTGCGAGGTTAGGCCCACTGGGCCTGGTTATTGGAAAGGGCCAGGGCAAATGTTCCCCGGCAGGCGTTCTGGCCCTTCTCCATACCACCTGCAAGCAGCAGGAACCTAACGATTGTGTTGTGTTGCCGGATCCTTACCAAGCCTCAAGGATCCGGCTCTTTTAATTCAGCTTAGCCAACCTTTCACCCTGGCGGTACGAGCCAGGCTGAGCAGGAAGATGGCAATAACGATCACCAGTATGGGCATGATCATGCCACCGGGGCCGAACACCGCGATGGAGTCGGCAATCACAAAGGCGTGATACATCTGCACCAGCACGCCAGCCAGTGACAGTGCCAGCAAGGGCACGGCAAAACTGTTGCGTAGCAACAGGAACAAACTGCCCAGTGCGCCGCCAAATACCGCTACCGCAAACGCGCCGGTCGCCCAGGCTGGTGTTGCATTGATCATGGCACGATGCGCTTCGGGCAGGGCCGCCAGATCTTCAGGCGTCATGTTCACCTGCATGATGTAGGCCGCTACGCCCATCAGGTTCCACACGAAAGCCAACAAGCCGATAACAAATAACCATTTGGGTGCGGCGCTTGCATTTCCTTCCGACATTGATCTTCTCCTCGGCCAATGGGTGAGAGGGTTACAGCTCCGGGACGTTTTTGTCAGCCCCGACACTAACGAAACCGCGCTGCAGCCAGTCAGGTGCATCCGCATGCGGTACGGCCTGCGGTGTGCTGCCCTTATAAACGTAACAGTATCGATATGGCTTGGCGAATTTTCCGCTGTTGCCGGTTCGTTCTGACCCCTGATGTCTATGATGACCACCGCCGGTTTGCGCACCGCGGTTGTGCGGCCAGCGGGCCAGTCAAAAACTCCTGAACAGTCGACAGATTGATTTCTGCCACGACGCTCGTCTAACGGAGCGGCAACACGGTTTACTTACGAATTTCCTGGTGCTGCGCTGGCGCAGCAGGAGTCGAGCCCCGGCAGAGATCCGCATACCGGTCCAGGGGCGCTAATGATCAAGGAGCAAGGTAATGAACAAGACTAATCGCACCGTAACCGGACTACTGGCAAGCCTGATTCTCGGGTTCAGCGGGTCCATCCTGGCGGGTGGCTTTGTGGAACTGGAAGGCGTGTTTGACGACAGTTCGCAACTGCTGACCAACCCGTGGTGGCCGCTGCCCGAAGACGCCCGTTTTGTTTACCTGGCCGAGACCGAGGATGAATGCGTTGTCAGCGTACTGGATGTACTGCCGGCCGTGGGCCAATACAAAACCGAAATCAAGGGAGTAAAAGTCCGCACCCTGTGGGACCGTGAATTTATCGACGATATCGGTGATTGTGACGGCGATACCACTGACATGGGTGACTGGGAACTGCTGGAAACCACGCTGGACTGGTACGCCCAGGACATTGATGGAAATATCTGGTACTTCGGCGAGCACTCGGTGGCCACCGATCACGATGAATGTGACCACCCGACCGATGGCGTGGACCCGGTGCTTGGCATTGAAGGCTGCCTCGACGGCTCCTGGGAAGCAGGCGCGGACGTGGCCGATACCGGGGTGGATCCGGCCGAGGTGCTGGAAGGCATCATCATGCTGCGCCACCCGCAAAAAGGGCAGTTCTATTTCCAGGAGTTTTATGAAGACCAGGCCGAAGACATGGCCAAGATCCTGACCTTCAAGAAAACCGAAACATTCCTGTACGGCTCATTGCCAGGTTGCGCGGTGATCAAGGAATGGGTACCACTGGAGCCAGGCAGCATCGAGCACAAGTATTTCTGTGAAGGCTATGGCCTGGTGCTGGTGCAAGGCAACGCGGGAGGTAAAACCGAATGGACCGACCTGGTGGATGTATCACCCTGACGGTCAGCCACTGATTCTGGCACGGAAGCCAGGCCTGATTGAAAAGGGACCTGGATCCCCTCCGTGAGGAGGGGGTCCTTATTTTTTCCAGCAGGGTAGCTGGACAGCGGAAGCCGGTTCAGGCGATGGCTACCAGCTCGATATCAAAGTTGAGCACGCGGCCAGCCAGCGGATGGTTGCCGTCCACCACGATGGAGTCATCGTCCACCGCCACCACGGTCAGATTGACCGTCTGTTCGTTCTGGCGTGCCTGCAAGGTCATGCCTTCGGTGGGTTCCAGGTCGTCCGGTAAAGCTGACTTGGGCACTTTCTGCACCATCTGATCCTGGCGTGGGCCATAAGCGTCTTCCGGCGGAATGTTCACGGTCTTCTGCTCGCCAACGGCCATACCTTCCACAGCCTTGTCGAACCCGGGAATTACCTGGCCGGAGCCCAGCTCAAACTGCAAGGGGTCGCGGTTGGCGGAACTGTCGAACTCAGTGCCGTCGTCCAGTGTACCGGTGTAATGAATTTTGACCGTGTCACCGGTTTTTGCCTGACTCATAAAACTTCTCCTGATTTGAATAAATTGGGTTCAGCTGCCCGCCGCGCCTTACCAAAGCCTGATAAGCGCAATCAACTGGGGTGAACGTGTGAAAGCCTGCGGTGGTAAAACGAGGGGTAACCCTCCAATGATACCCGAATTGGCCTGTGATTACGAATTGACACCTCACCGGACGGCTTCGTCTCAGCGCTAATCCGCCCACCCAATCGGGCAGTCATCAGGGAATTGATATTCAGGCGGGCAGACTTTTGTCATACTGTTTCGCCTATGCAATTACCTTCCGTTTTCGACAGCGCAATTCCGCAAACGTGAATTCCGTTTCGGGGCTTATAGAACACAGCCCGATGACCCGCTTCCAGCTGCGGTCCATCATGTTGTGCGTGGTGATCAACATGCTGGACGGGTTCGATGTGCTGGTAATGGCGTTTACCGCGTCGTCCGTCGCTGCCGAATGGCAAGTTTCTTCAACCGCTCTGGGTGTTTTGTTAAGCGCCGGTTTGCTGGGTATGGTGGCGGGCTCCCTGGTGCTGGGTCCGCTGGGCGACCGCCTGGGCCGCCGCGGGCTGATCCTGTGGTGCCTGGTCATCATCACCATCGGCATGCTCTGGGCCGGCTTGAGCCAGGGCGTCAATGAACTGGCTGCCGCACGCGCGCTGACCGGTCTCGGCATCGGTGGCATGCTGCCCGGCCTGAACACCATGGTGTCGGAGTATTCCTCGCTGCGCTGGCGCAGTTTCTGGGTCAGCCTGCTGCAGACCGGTTACCCTATCGGCGCCACCGTGGGCGGGATACTCAGCGCGATTTTGATTGCGGCCTATGGCTGGCGGGCACCCTTTTTGATGGGGGCAGCGAGTTCCTTGCTGTTGATTCCACTGGTCTGGTGGCATCTGCCGGAATCACTGGATTTTCTCACCAGCCGCCGGCCGGCCAACGCACTGGCGCAGGTAAACCGGGTACTGGCGCGGCTGGGCAGGCCAGCGGTCAATGCGCTGCCGGCACCAACCCAGGAAGCAGCCACGCAGCGTTCGGGTTACGCCTGTCTTCTAGCAGATCATGTCCAGCTCAGGCACTCCCTGTACCTGTCCCTGGCATTCTTCGTGATGATGCTGACGTTTTATTTTGTCATGAGCTGGACCCCGAAAATTCTTGTGGATTCAGGTCTGTCCACTGGCCAGGGCATTTCTGGTGGCGTGTTACTGAACGTCGGCGGCATCGTGGGCAGCCTGCTGCTGGGCTACCTGTCGGCGCGCTTGCCGCTGGCGCGGATGATCTCAGTCTACGCCTTGCTGGCCATCGTGCTGATGCTGTTGTTTTCCCGCATTGGCACCGAAATTGACTACCTGATGACGGCAGCCGTGGCGCTGGGCTTCGTGCTGTTCGGCTGCATGATCGGCCTGTATGCCATGGCACCCCGGCTTTTTCCGACGCAAAGCCGTGCCGCCGGCCTGAGCCTGGCGATTGGCATCGGGCGGGTGGGAGCCGTGTGCTCGCCGTTGCTGGCAGGTTGGTTATTTGACCTGGGCTGGGCCAAACCCGACGGCTATATCGTATTCGCCCTGCCCCTGATTGCCGTCATCATCGTGGTGGAGGTACTGGGCCGCCGGGTGCATCTTCAAGGCGCCCCGTAGTTGGAAGGAACAACAAATGTCCTGAGTTACTCGTCCGCTGACGGACTTGACGGCCAGGTTCCGCGCAGGCGCACCACCGCCTTGCCTGTCGTGCTGCCCGACGCCAGCATTTGCATTAGTCCGGCGGCGTGTTCAAACGCAGCCGTGTGGCAGATCAGCGGATTCAGGTTTCCGGCGATTACCTGCTGCTGGATGAACTGGTGAGCCAGTTTAACGCGGTCCGGCTGTTTGACCGGGTATGTGGAACCCCAGGAGAGTCCGATAACGGAGGCGTTTCGCTTCACCAACTCTTCAGCCATGATATTGGGTGGAGTGCCGCTGGCCCAGCCGATCAGTACCAGACGCCCTTCAATGGCAATGGATTGCACCAGGTGATCAAAAGCGGTCCCACCCACCTGATCAAGCACCACGTTTACGCCTTTCCCACGGGTGATCTCCATCACCTGATCGACAAAGTCAGGTGCGCTGTGACAGACAGCATGGTCAGCGCCTTGTTGTCGGCAGATCTCCAGCTTGGCATCTCTGCTTGCCGTGGCAATTACCCGTGCACCATTCAGTTTGCACAACTGAATGGCTGCAGTGCCGACGCCGCCGGCACCACCCTGGATTAATACGGTCTCTCCGGCCTGCAGTTTGGAGCGTTCCAGCGCGAACCAGGCGGTTTGATAGGTTACCAGCAAGGCTGCGGCGGCTTCGTCCCGAATGCCGGGTTCCAGCGGGAACACGAACTGTGCGGGTGCGGCGCATCGTTGCGATAGCGCGCCATGGGCAGAGGGAATCATGGCCACTACCCGTTGACCGACCTTGATTCCGCTCACCCCGTTAACTGCATATACTTCGCCGACGAGTTCGGCGCAGGGGATAAAGGGCGGCTCGGGGTTCCACGGGTAGGAACCCCGGCACGCCATGGCATCCAGATAGTTCAGACCAACGGCATGCGGCTCAATGCCAATGTATCCGGGCTTCAACTCCGGCTCTTCCACGTCCCGCAACTGCAAGACAGCTTCTGGTTCACCAGTGCCGCTAACCATCCAGGCCTTTATCATTTTTTGTCGCCGCTTTGCTGGATCAAAACTTCGGTTTATCGCCAGCCGCGCAGCATGGTCCAGCCTATCAATAACTGAAACGCACACCCACGCCGTAAGAGGCCGGCCGGCTGGGGGTGCGCAGATGCAGTCCCGGGCCGAAGGCATTTGGACCCATCGCGGTGGGTTGCTGTTCGTCCAGCACGTTGTCACCCCAGACGAACAACCGCATGTTGTCGTTCTCGATACCGAAGTACAGGTTCAGGTAGTTCTTGCTGGGGGTTTCAACTTCGTTTTCCAGGTCCCAATACACCGGACCCCTGTGTTCGAGGTCAAAACGGCTGATGCCGGACCAATCGCCAAACAGCGGCCAGGTGTACTGGGCCGAGAGGACGGCGTTGTAGTCATTTACCTGTGGCGTCTGGTTGCCCACGAAGGCATCGGTACCATCGAAATCATCGATCTCCGTATCCAGCACACCAACAGAAAATGACAGGTCCAGGCCTTCAACCGGTTGGGCGGAAACTTCGAATTCCAGCCCGGATGTGCTGGTCTCGTTGATGTTGATGATAAAGCGCTGCACACCGGCAGAGGTGGCGCGAGAGTAGAAATACTGCTGGTCAGCGAAGTCGATGTAGAACACAGAGGCTGCCAGATGGACTTTGGAATCGAAGTGTGATGATTTCACACCCATCTCCAGGTTATCCGAAACTTCATTCTTGTACAGCAGCCCGGATGAGGGTGAAAAGCCACCGGGCCGGAACCCGCGTGCCAATGATACAAAGCCCATCACGTCGTCCGTAAAGTGTTGAGACAATGACAGTTTGGGCTGCCATTCACTGAAGGTTTCCTGTTGTACCAGGTTGTCCAGGTGCAGGCTTTGGGTTTCGTTGTCCTCTTCGTCGTAACGTAGACCGGCGGTGAGTTCCAGACGCTCGGTAATGTCGTATTCAACCTGGCCAAATACTGCGTAGGATTTGCGATCGCGAATCTCGCGGTTGCCGGCGGGCGGGACGAACGGAATGATGGAGCCATCCGGACCTTCCAACCCGAACCGGGTGAATTCACTGTCTTCGCGGTCCTGATAGAAGGCACCGGCGATCCAGCGCAGTGGCTGGTCATCGGCGGAGGTCAGTCGGAACTCCTGATTGAAAGCCTCAACATCAATGATCCAGTCCTGGGCGAAAACAGGGTCAGGTGAAAAGTCACCATCGCCAAAGAAATATTGATCAGTTTCGCTCAGGGCGCTGATTGAAGTGAAGGTGATGCCATTGCCGAACTCGTAATCCACTTTGGCGGATGTTGACCACACATCCCGCTCATCCTCGCCGTTGATGTTCATGTTAATCGGAAAGGAAAAATCATCCAGTTGCGCAGTGGTCACTGGGGCCAGATACACGCCACCGGTATCACCCGTCAGGTAGCGGCCACGCAGGTCGATGGACAGCTGGTCATTGGGATGAAAAATCAACCGACCCTGAACCGAGCGCTCTTCCACCGGGTCAGCCTCGGTGCCGGCACCGACGTTGTCAATCAACCCGTCTTCATTGCGGTAACTGACCGACAGGCGGCCGTATACTTTGCCTTCAACCAAAGGCCCGGACACCGTGCCACCTGCGGTGAAGGCATTGCCTCTGCCATACGTGGCGCGCGCGATCATCTCAACTTCGTCGGTCGGTTCTTTGGTGACGATATTGATGGCGCCGCCGATAGCGCCACGTCCGTACAATGCACCCTGAGGGCCGCGCAGAACTTCAATTCGTTCGATATCGATCAGTTCCTGGTTGATAAAGTTCATCGAAGGAACGTTTACGCCGTCCACCACAAAAGCCAGCGGCAGTTCACCGTTCTGCACCGTGGTCATGCCCCTGATGGACACGGTTTGCGTGCCGGGACGTAGTTGATCAATGATGGTCAGGTTGGGTGTCAAGTCGGCAAAATCCTGAATGCCGGTGATGCGGGCGTTGGTTATCGTCTCCGCATTGAAGGCAGTGATTGCATCCGGGATGTCCATGATGTTTTCAGCACGCTTGCGCGCGGTAACAACGATTTCTTCGAGGCCCTGAGCCAGCGCGGAAATTGGAAAGGCAAGGGCGGAGGCCAGGACAGTGAGAATCAGCAGATGGGCACGCTGTTTCGGTTGGAAGGCGGTGTTCAGAAGCACTCGATTGTTCATGAATTGGGTCCCACACAGGAAATGAAAGTCTCGATTAATAGACTAAGAAGCAAGCTCCCCGCATACTAGGATGAATATGGGTAGTTTCGGTTTAATTCGGTCAGTGCAGTGGTTTCATGGGCGCCCCAAGGCATGGTTCCGAGGGTTATCCGATGAAAGCTGAGGCCATCAGCCACACACCGTTTGTTTCTTTTCCACGGCGCTTCACTGCGCCGCCAGTGACGCGGCCGGTGGTCTCGCGTCCTGCAGCGGAGGCTGCGCTGGATGCGGCGCTTGATGTGCCGTTGACGGTGGTATTTGGTAATACCGGTTATGGTAAAACCAGTCTGTTGTCGCAGTGGCTGGAAGGACCGCGATGTGCCTCTGCCCTGTGCATGTGGTATCGCGCCGAACCACGCGACCTGGACTTTTCCAGGTTCGTCAGCGAGTGGCTGCACCAGCTTCAGCGTACGCTCGACAGTTCCGATGCCCTTCACAAAGACACCACCTCATTGCTTCAGCCTTGCGATATCGAGATGGGTCTGGCTGCTGTGCATGACTTGATTTGCCGCGCGGACCGGCCGGTGTTATTGGTTATTGACGAATTCCAGGAAGTAGATCATCCGGACTTCACACAGCCGTTTTTGCGTGCGCTGAGGAACCTTCCCCCCAACCTGCATGTTGTGCTGGCCAGCCCGTCCATGCCGCGGGCGTTGATTGACAGCGCCGGCGGTGCCGTCGAGGTTCCGTTGATCGGACCGGACCGGCTGGCCTTGTCCGCTGCGGAGATTGCCGAGCTGACGGGCGATCACGCGATAGATGCCTCCGCCCTGGCCGAGGCCACCGGCGGATGGCCGGCAATTATCCACCTGGTGGTGGATGCGCTTAAGGAAGGAGCCACACCAGACCTTGAAACCCTGCTGGGCACCGATGCTGTTCATCTGTATGTCAGTCAGAATCTTCTGGGTGGTCTTGATACCGAAACCCGCATTGCATTGACCGGACTGGCTTCATTGCAGCGTGTGCCGGTCGATCTGGCGGTGAGCGCGGTGGGTGAAGCCGGAGCGGAGAAAATGACGGCTGCCGCTGAGCGACTGTGGCCGCTGTTCCGCCTGGATGAGTCGTCGCCGGCCAGTTTTGAGTACCACCCCATGATGTTACGCAGTCTGGTTCGACACCGCGTTCATCTTCCGGCCCGGGTCCGGCAGGCAATAGATACAAAGGTGGTGGACTGGCGGGTGCGGCAGCACCAGATTGGTCCTGCCCTGGAGTATGCGTTGCGCCACCGCATGCGGGACAAACTGGTGTGGCTGGCGGAGTACTATGGTCCACACACCATTACCCTGCACGCCGGTGTGCCCTTGTTGCGGGCGACGATTGATGCCATAGATGCGGACGTGATCCGCCGTTCGGCACGCTTACTGATCGGGCGTGCAACGGTGTTGATGAAAGATGGACGTTTTGCACTAGCCAAATCTGCGCTGGATGAAGCAGCTGTCTTGCTGAATGAGCACGGTGAGGCTACACAGGTTTTCGGTTCGCCCCAGGTAGACCTCGTCAATGCGCGCTACCTTATGATGTTGTACATCAATGACGAGTTCGATGAATCGTTTATCAGTGACGAACTATCGGAAATTCGGCAGCTCAGTGTGGAAGAGGGCATTGTCGGTTTTGTTTACGCACTGCGCAGCATCTGGTTCCAGCGCCGGGCCTTGTTCCGCCGTGCCGAGAATGAAGCAGCGCGCTCACTCTACCACTACCGCAAAGCGGGTTCCGGTTATGGAGAGGCATCGGTATTGATGGTGCAGGGCTTGGCGGCCTTAGGCCAGGGACGTTTGCAGAAGGCTGAAAATGCGTACGCCGGGGCGGCGGAAATCATTCAGCAAACTTGCCCCGATGACCCTGGCCTGAACGCAACCTGCGCCACCTTGCAGGCCGAGCTGATGTTTGAACGCAACGAAATCGATGCGGCGTCGGAACTGCTGGTTTCAGCCATTGACACGCTGGAAGAATCGGATGGGTGGCTCGATCCTTTTGCCTCGGCGTATCGCGTTGGCGTAGGCATTTGTCTGGCTCGTGGCGACGATGAAGGCGCATTGATTTTCACGGACCGGGCCGCCCAACTCGCTGCTCAAAGGGGCCTTGTGGAGATTGAACGGCTGGCGCAGTTGCATCGCGTAGACGTGCACTTGCGTTGTCAGCAATGGCGCGAGGCGAAGCTGGAGCTGGAGCGTTATGATGGCTTTCGTGCGTCATTGGATCGTCGCCGCGGTGCCCGTGATATGACCCGCGAACTCGAGCTTGCAGCGTTGATCGAATTGCGGTTTCTGTTAGGGCATGGTGAGCTGGAAACGGCGAAGGAAAAGGTCAAGCCGATGATAACGGCGGCGGAGCGAGAGGGACGCTATTTGCAGCTGACACGGCTGAAGATCATCGAGGCCACGGCACTATGGAAACACGAGCAGGACCGTGCCGCGTTGGATATTTTCCGTGAAGCAGTTGAGCTGGCATCCGGCAAAGGATATATCCGTGCGTTCGTGGATGGGGGCATCGAGCTGGTTCCATTATTGCGCGCTTTGTTGGACCACGGCATGCTCAGTGGCCCACGAGCCAGCCGCCTGGTACGTGGCATGTTGCGGGCCATTGACGAGGAACAGCGATCCAGCGGGCTGGCACAGCAGTTCTCAGCGCGTGAACTGCAGGTGATCACTTACCTGAGCCGCGGACAGTCCAACAAGCAGATTGCACGTCACCTGGACGTGACGGAAAGCACGATCAAATTTCACCTGAAGAAAATCTTCACCCGGCTGGGGGTAAACAAGCGCGCCAGCGCGGTGGTTGAGGCACGGCGCCAGGGCCTTATCTGAGCCACAGAAGTCCGCCTTTTTTGCGTCGCGAGAGCGCCCTGGCAGGCCAACTACACGAATTTTCCCGATACTGCTCTTTTCCGGCATTGCGGCCACCGAAGGCGAAACGTCTAATGTAAAGCATCTTCCACTACATTCCGGGAAACGCAGTACATTGGCTCAACTCACATTAAAAAACTGCCGTCTCGTTGACCTTGAAACGGGCACGGTGACGGAAGGCGCGCTGCGTATTGATAACGGTGTGATCGCCGGTATTGATGCGCGGCCGAAATCGGACAGCAGTGATGTCATTGATATGGAAGGCGCTTACATTCTGCCCGGACTGATCAGCTGTCATACACACCTGTCCATCGTGTTCCCCTTCAGCGAAACCGATACTGAAGAGGACCCGGCCATGACTGCCTACCGCAGTTACAGCCGGGCCTGCGATGCCTTGCAGGCCGGTGTGACCACGGTGCGCACAGTGGGCGAAATCAATCGCGCCGACATTGCGCTGCGCCGTTCCATAGCACTGGGTTGGCTGCGCGGCCCGCGCATTCTGTCGGCCGGCCTGGGCGTGTCGGTTACCGGCGGGCACGGTCATGGCTTCACCGCGCTGGCCGATGGCGCGGATGAGTTCCTCAAGCACTGCCGTTTGGACCTGTATGCTGGTGCCGACCACATCAAGATATTCCTTACTGGCGGCATCGCGCATGAAAAAGAGTCCTTC
>JBFIHZ010000025.1:0-21463 GCA_041601535.1 Lysobacterales bacterium
TACCCCGCTATCGATATCAACCGCTCCGGCACCCGGCGCGAGGAACTGATGATCAAGCAGGACCAGCTACAGAAAATGTGGATCCTGCGCAAACTGCTGCATCCCATGGATGAAGCCCAGGCCATTGAGTTCATGCTGGACAAGATGAAAGCCACCAAAACCAATGAAGAATTCTTCAACTTCATGAAGCGTTGAGCCTGGCCGTGGGTTCAAGATTGCGCCGCAGCAGCCTGACACTCACCTGTATTCTGGCACTGTTGGCCAGTTCTGCAGCCTTTGCCGGGCAGGCACAACTGCTGAATCTGCAGCCCGACCCGGACAAAGGCACTGTCCTGCTGCAGCTGGATCAGTTGCCGGTGGACTACCTGTACGTGACCGCGCTGCAATCCGGGGTGGGCTCCAACGACCTCGGGCTGGATCGGGGCCAGCTGGGCCGCAGCCGCTGGGTGCGTTTCGAGCGTTATGGCAACCGGGTACTGTTGCTGGAACCCAACCTGAAGTTTCGCGCGGATAATGCGCCAGCCGCTGAGAGCCGCGCGGTGGCGGAAGCTTTTGCGCAATCGGTGCTGGCTGGTTTCGAAATCCTGAACCCCGGGGAAGCCGCCGTCCGGATCGACCTGTCGGCCTTGTTGCTGGATGACATTAACCGCGTCGCAGCCCACATTGCGGAGCTGGAACAGGGAAGTTTTGCGCTGGACCCGGACCGCTCAGCGATTGACCTTGATGGCATCCGCAACTTTGCACAGAACACGCTGATCCCATCCATTCTGACCCTGCAAAGCCAGGACCCGGGCGCGTTTGTCGCCGCGGTGACGCCCACGCCGGACTCCCTGAGCTTACGTGTCAGCCATCAATTCATCCAACTGCCCGCAGACGGCTATCGTCCCCGGGCATTTCATCCGCGTTCCGGTTATTTCGCGCTGGCGTACCGCAACTACGCGGCCGGACTGGATGAACCGATTGAGCGCAGACTGATCTATCGCCATCGACTGCAGCCCGGGCAGAACCTGACTTACTACGTCGACAATGGCACACCTGAACCCATCCGCAGTGCTTTGCTGGAGGGCGCAGCCTGGTGGTCGCAGGCATTTGACGAAGCCGGTTTCAAAAACCAGTTCAGGGTAGCGGTGCTGCCCGATGATGCCGATCCGCTGGACGTGCGTTACAACGTGATTCAATGGGTGCACCGGTCCACCCGCGGCTGGTCGTATGGCGCCAGCGTGGCCGACCCGCGCAGTGGGGAAATCATCAAGGGGCACGTCAGCCTGGGCTCGCTGCGCGTGCGCCAGGATCAACTGATAGCCGAAGCCCTGACGGCTCCGTTCACCGCACAGGGAGACCACAGCCAGGCCGCCCAGGAGATGGCACTGGCCAGGCTGCGGCAGTTGTCCGCGCATGAGGTGGGGCATACCCTGGGCATCGACCATAACTTTGCTGCTTCATTTTCCGGTGATGCCTCGGTAATGGACTACCCTCACCCCAACCTGTATCTCACAGACGATGGCAAGGTCGGAATTGACCGGGCCTACCGCAACGGCATCAGCCAGTGGGACAGGCTGGCTGTGCGCTATGGCTATACACCCTTTGAACCGGAACAGGAAAATGCCGGACTGATGGCCATACTCGATGAAGCACAGCGATCCGGCATCAGCTTTATTGCCGATGCCGATGCACGCCTTCCCGGCAGCGCCCACCCGGCTGCCCACCTGTGGGATAACGGTGAGGATGTGCTGGCCCGTCTGGCGGAACTGATGCAGATACGCCAGCTCGGTCTGCAGCAGTTTTCTGCCGCAGTCATGCCACCAGGCGAGCCGTTGTTTGAACTGGAGCGCAGGCTGGTACCGGTCTACCTGCTGCATCGTTATCAGGTTGAAGCGACGGCCAAACTCATGGGCGGGCTGTTTTACGATTACCGGCTTAACGGAGAGCCGGGAGCGCGCCTGCAACCCGTAGACGCCGCAACCCAGACTCGCGCCCTGAACCACCTGATGGAGCTGTTGCGGCCCGCTGCGCTGGCCCTGCCCGAAAACCTGCATTACCTGATTCCACCCCCAGCGTCGGGATACCAGCGCGACCGCGAGTTCTTTACAGGTGCAACCGGGGTCAGCTTTGATCACCTGTCACCGGTGCGGACTGGTGCCGACCTGGTCATCCAGGAAGTTTTGCAACCACAGCGCCTGGCGCGGGTGGCCGAACAACATGCTTTGGACCAGGGCTTGCCCGGAATACAAACCGTGCTGGAAACGCTGCTGCAGGCCAGCTGGAAAGCGCCGCTGCCGGCGGATGCCTACCTGCGCGCCATCCAGCATGAGGTCAACTGGCGGGTGCTGAATGGTCTGATCACGCTGGCGGCCCAGCCAACCACGGCAGCGCAAGTTCACGCCCATGCGCTGGCCACCCTGACTGAGCTGGCCGACCTGTTGCAAGGCAAAAAATACCGCCAGCAACCCCAGGCCAAGACGGCGGTGCACCAGATACGCAAATTCCTGGAGCGCCCGGCCGGGGAACCTGCTCCGCCGGCTGAGACCATACCGCCCGGTTCGCCCATCGGTTAAACTCCTAACCGGCTCTGGCCGGGCTTGCGGCATAAAAAAAGCCGCCTGCTGGCGGCTTTTTTCGTTTGGGCACAGCCCTGCTTACTTCACCCACTCATCCACAAAATCAGCCACGGGCATGGCTTCCAGCCCGCTTTGCGAAGAGCATATCTGGTCGATTTCACTGGTACGCTGATCGCCGAACTCGGCCGCCACCGCGTTACGGAATTTTTCAACCAGCACGGGGATGCCCTCGTCGCGACGCCGGCGGTGACCGATCGGGTAGCTCACTTCAACCCGCTCAGTGCTGCTGCCATCCTTGAAGAATACCTGTACCGCGTTGCCGATGCCGCGCTTTTCAGGATCGAAATAATCCTTGGTAAACGCTTCATTTTCGCGCACTTCCATGATATCCCGCAATGCGTCGATACGCGGATCCGTTGCCACCTCATCGTTATAGCTGCCGGCCGTGAGTTCACCGAAAATCAATGGCACGGCAACCATGTACTGGATGCAGTGATCGCGGTCGGCGTAATTGCTCAGTGGGCCGGTTTTATCAATGATGCGCACGCCGGCTTCCTGGGTTTCAATGGTGATTTTTTCAATTTCCGCGATGCGGTCTTTAACCTGCGGATGGAGTGTCATGGCGCATTCAACTGCGGTTTGGGCATGGAACTCGGCCGGGAAGGAAATCTTGAACAGCACGTTTTCCATGACGTAGCTGCCATAACCGCGCTGGAAGGTAAACGGCTTGCCCTTGAACAGCACGTCGTAAAAACCCCAGACATCAGCCGTCAGCGCTGACGGGTAGCCCATTTCACCACGCATCACCATCAATGCCAGGGTAACGGCGCGGCGGCAGGCATCACCTGCTGCCCAGCTTTTGCGTGAGCCGGTATTCGGTGCGTGACGATAGGTACGCAATGCGCCGCCGTCGATCCAGGCGTTGGAGACGGCGTCTATGATCTGCTCGCGGCTGCCACCCAGCATGTGGGTGACCACCGCAGTTGAAGCCACGCGCACCAGCAATACGTGATCCAGACCAACCCGGTTGAAACTGTTTTCCAGTGCCAGCACACCCTGAATCTCATGCGCCTTGATCATGGCGGTGAGCACATCCTTCATGCTCAGCGGTGCCTTGCCTTCACTGACATTGCGGTGCGACACATAATCGGCCACGGCCAGGATAGCGCCGAGATTGTCAGAAGGGTGACCCCATTCCGCCGCCAGCCAGGTGTCATTGAAATCGAGGTAACGGATCTGCACACCCAGGTTGAACGCAGCCTGTGCCGGTTCCAGCCGGAATGATGTGCCAGGAACACGGGAACCGCCCGGCATTTCAGCGCCCGGCACCATCGGGCCAAGCAAGCGGGTGCAGCCCGGAAACTTCATGGCCAGCATGGCGCAGGCCAGGCTGTCCATCAGGCAGTAACGCGCCGTGGAATAGGCTTCATCACTGTCAATTTCGTAGTTGCAGACGTAATCTGCTATATCGACCAGTACCTGGTCGGGCTGTGGCCGCTGGGCAGCACGAACTCCAATTTGTGACATGGGCAGTAATCTCATCAGTAAGGCGAGTGGAACCCGTCATTTTACTTTATACACTGCCTCGTGACGACCTGAATCCTGTGCCGAACACCACTTTATTGCGGCCATCCGGACGCTAGCCCGCATGTTATATTGGCCCGGATGGCCAAATGCGGAGAATGACTCGTGTTGAGAAACTCAGCCACTTCATGGGGATCAGTCGCGCGCAGCCTGCACTGGACCATGGCGGTGCTGATCACGGGCCAGGTGGCACTGGGGATGTATGCTCATGACCTGGCGCTGTCTCCGCGCAAGCTGGATTGGTTGATGTGGCACAAATCGATTGGCATCTGCCTGTTGTTGCTGGCCGTCCTGCGGCTGCTGTGGGCCCTCGGCAACACCACTCCGCAAACAGCCGTGGAGTCTCCGCGCTGGCAGCGGCGGCTGGCCCGCACCAGCCACATTGCACTGTATGGTTTGCTGCTGGGGATACCGCTGAGTGGCTGGCTGATGAACTCCGCCAAAAACATCCCGTTCGAGCTGTTTCGCACCATTCCCTGGCCGCAGCTGATCAACGCCAACGAGGCGCTTGGCGAATTGCTCGAAACCGTGCATGCATATGGTGTCTGGCTGCTGATGATACTGGTAGGCGTACACAGCACAGCGGCATTGTGGCACCACTTCGTGCGGCATGATGCCACGCTCACCAATATGCTGAGAGGCCCGTGATGCCGCGCCGTAAACTGCTGGCATACCGGCTGGCAGTGCGTTTCAGAAGCTGGCCACAAACCGGCACTGGCGTGCTGGCCGGATTTGCGCTGATGCTGGGCATGCTGGCCTCGCCAGCTTTTGGCCAGCCCCGCTGGAACGCGGTGACAGCCGACAGCAACCTCGAGTATTTCGCCAGTTTCGAAGGCGCACCGGCGCCCGGCCGGTTTAACGAGTTTGACGTCTGTCTGGTATTCGATCCGGCCGACTCCAGCCGTTTCACCCTGCAGGTGCGGGTTGCTGTCGCTTCGGCAACCATGGGCAACAGCGAGATCAACCAGGCCATAAGAGAAACCGAATGGTTCGATGTCGATCGCTTCCCGCAGGCCGTGTTCCATGCCCAACACGTCACAATGGTTGATTCCACCCACTTCATCGCTTCAGGTGAACTAACGCTTAAGGGCGTTTCCCGGCCACTGCAATTGCCTTTCAGTTGGAACGGGGATGCAGACAAGGCGGAACTGCGTGGATCGATAGAGTTGTCACGCGGTGATTTTTCCATCGGTAGCGGAGAATGGGCGGAGGCCGACAGTATCGGTCAGCAGGTACGGGTAGACTACTCCGTCTGGCTTGAACGGGACCCAAACAGCCAGTGAGGAACATCTTGACTGCCCACCTCAGGACACTATGCACCCTGCTGTTGGCAGTGCTTGTTACCGGCTCGTGCACATCCCGGCACCCCCCCGGCGCTGCCGCCACAGAGCCGGCCCGGCAAGCCTTTCCAATGGCCGACTACCAGGCCGCCACCGACGGCGCGACGCTTTACCGTCTGCTGCCACGCAACTCCACGGTCGATATTCTTGTACGCCGCGGCGGCACCCTGGCGCGTTTTGGACACGATCACGTCATCAGCGCTGTGCCCGGCCAGGCCTGGGCGATCATTCCGGCGGCGGAGAATGCCTGGGCCCGCGCCGACATACACCTGGAACTCAACCACCTGGAGGTGGACCGGCAAGACGCGCGTGATCGTTTCCGGCTTGATACCACTCCGTCACAGCAAGACATAGATAAAACGCGTGAAAACATGCTCGGCAAGGTTCTCGAAGCCGACCAGTGGCCGGAAGCGCGCCTGCATCTGCGCTGGAAGAAAACCGCGGGAATGGTCCAGACCGCTCAGCTCACCGTGGCACTGCACGGACGTTCGCGTCAACTGAGCGTGCCCTTCAGCCTGCAGACGACGGCCCAGGACAAGCTGCTGGCCAGTGGCAGCTTCGCTCTGAGGCAATCAGACTTCGGTATTACGCCGTTCAGCATCCTGGGTGGTGGTCTGCAGGTACAGGATGAAGTGATGCTGCATTTCCGGGTTGAGGCCGAACCCGTGCTGACCACCAATTAACGAACTGACTGGTTTTATTTCTGACCAAAACAAACAAGCCGGCAACGCCGGCTTGTTTGCGATGGCAGCTGAACCTAGCGTTTCTCGATAGGTACGTAAGGCCGGTCGGCCGGGCCAATATAGTCTGCACCCGGACGGATAATGCGGTTGTTGGCACGTTGCTCAAAACAATGAGCCGACCAGCCGGTTACACGCGACATCACAAAGATCGGCGTGAACAACTTGGTGGGAATTCCCATGAAATTGTAGGCGCTGGCATGAAAAAAGTCCGCATTGGCAAACATGTTTTTCTGCTCTTTCATGGTGCGCTCCACCGCTTCGGAAACCGCATACAACACGGTATCTTTCTTCAGTTCCGACAGCTTACGCGACCATTCCTTGATGATGGCATTACGCGGGTCGCGCAAACGGTAAACCGCGTGCCCAAAGCCCATAATCAATTCCTTGGCCTCCAGCTTGCGCAGCACGTCCGCCGTGGCCTCTTCCGGAGATGAATACTTTTCAATCATTTCCATGGCCGCTTCGTTGGCGCCGCCGTGCAGCGGGCCGCGCAAGGAACCAATGGCCGCGGTGACGCAGGAATGCAAATCGGACAGGGTCGAGGCACACACGCGGGCGGTAAAGGTTGAGGCATTGAATTCATGCTCGGCATACAGGATCAGCGACACATCCATCACCCGGCTTTCCATCTCGCTGGGTTCTTCGCCATGCAACAGGTGGAGGAAATGGGCACCGATACTGTCGTCATCGGTTTGCGTTTCAATCCGCACCCCTTCATGACTGAAGCGGTACCAGTACACCAGCATGGAGGGGAATGATGCCAACAGGCGTTCAGCGACTTTCAGCTGATTGGAAAAATCACCTTCAGGTTCGACATTACCGAGAAATGAACAACCGGTGCGCAATACGTCCATCGGGTGGGCATCCGCGGGAATCCGCTCCAGCACTTCTTTCAGTGCCTGGGGTAATCCGCGCAGGCTTTTCAGACGGGCTTTCCACTCATCCAGCTCAGCCTGGTTGGGCAATTCCCCTTTCAGGATCAGGTGTGACACTTCGTAGAAGGTTGACCCGCCTGCCAGTTCCACGACATCGTAGCCACGGTAGCGCAGGCTGTTGCCTTCCGCGCCCACGGTGCATACTGCGGTTTGTCCCGCCGATTGACCGCGTAATCCGGCCCCGGTATTTTTCTCAGCCATGATGTTCCTCTTTTTCCTTGGTGTCTGATTCGGGCTGGGCAAAGAGTTCGTCCAGCTTGCGTTCGTAATCGTGATAGCCCAGGTAGGAATAAAGTTCCTCGCGGGTCTGCATGATGTCCAGCACGTCGCGCTGGTGTCCGTCCGACAATAACGCGCGGTAGACCGTTTCAGCGGCGCGGTTCATCGCGCGGTAGGCCGAACAGCAATACAGCACGATATCCACCCCGGCCTGCCCCAGTTCAGGGGTGGTGAACAGGGGCGTATGACCGAATTCGGTGATATTGGCCAGGATGGGCACTCCGACCGCCTGCTTGAACCCGGCGTATTGTTCTATCTCGCGCATGGCCTCCGGAAAGATCATGTCAGCGCCGGCTTCCACGCAGGCCACGGCCCGTTCCACCGTCTTTTCCATACCTTCAACCGCCAGTGCGTCCGTGCGCGCCATGATGACAAAGCTGTCATCCGTGCGGGCATCAACTGCCGCCTTGATACGGTCAACCATTTCATCACGGGAGACCACCGCTTTGCCCGGACGGTGACCGCAGCGCTTGGTGCTGACCTGGTCCTCGATATGAATGGCGGCAGCGCCGGCACGACTCAGAGTCTTGACGGTACGAGCAATATTGAATGCGCCGCCAAAGCCGGTGTCCGCATCAACCAGCAGCGGCAATTCGCTGGCCGCGGTGATGCGCTCCACGTCGGTAACCACATCGTCCAGGCTGGAAATACCCAGGTCAGGCAAGCCCAGTGAATTGGCGGCCAGGCCACCGCCGGAGAGGTAGATAGCCTTGTGGCCCAGCGCCTGCGCCATTTTCGCGGTATAGGCATTGATCGTGCCTACCACCTGCAGTGGCGCATGCTCTGCCACGGCGGCCCTGAACCTGGCGCCCGCTGTAATCAAAGCAGATCCTCAACCGCCGCGCGCTCGGCCAGCAGTTCTTCGTGACTGGCGTCCATGCGGCCGCGGCTGAACTCGTCGACGTCGAGACCCTGGACAATTTCGTAATCGCCGCCCTTGCACACGCAGGGGTAGGAGTAAATCACACCTGGCTCGATGCCATAACTGCCATCGGATGGAACCGCCATGGAGACCCAGTCACCGTCGCGCGTACCCAGCGCCCAGCTGCGGATATGATCAATCGCCGAGGATGCCGCAGATGCCGCGGATGAGGCACCGCGTGCCTTGATGATGGCGGCGCCGCGCTGCTGAACGTCCGGAATAAAGGTGTCGCGGTACCAGGCCTGGTCAACCAGATCAGTGGCCGGCTTGCCATCCACCTCGGCAAAACGGATATCCGGATACTGGGTGGAAGAATGGTTGCCCCAGATAATCATCTTGTTGATGTTGGCGTGGTGCACACCGGTGCGGGCTGACAATTGCGCCAGTGCGCGATTGTGGTCCAGCCGGGTCATGGCGGTGAAATTGCGCGGATCAAGATCCGGCGCAGCCGCGCGGGCAATCAGTGCGTTGGTATTGGCCGGATTACCCACCACCAGCACTTTGATATCACGGCTGGCAACGGCGTTCATGGCGCGGCCCTGGGGTCCGAAAATCTTGCCGTTGGCGGAAATCAGGTCGTTGCGCTCCATGCCGGGTCCACGCGGACGGGCACCAACCAGCAAGGCATAATCGGCGTCACGGAAAGCGGTTTCGGCGTCATCAGTTACCACGGTGCCCGCCAGCAACGGCAGTGCCGCGTCCTGCAATTCCATGTCAACGCCCTGCAGGGCACCCAGCGCAGGGGTAATTTCCAGCAGTTGCAGGATGACCGGCTGGTCGGGTCCCAGCATGTCTCCGGCGGCGATTCTGAAACACAGTTGATAGCCAATTTGACCAGCGGCGCCGGTGATGGCCACGCGAACGGGAGATTTCATGCCTGACTCCTTGCGATAAGATCTGATGAGTAAAGCCCAATGGTTTCACTGGGGCTAATTAGCGCAGTATTATAGCCGATTAATATTCAGCCACACCTGCATACAATGTTAATAATGAGTTTCGCATGCCTTATAATCGCGTCCCCGGGGCATCCATGAAGATCGTGATTGACCGGAACATACCGGCAGCACAGGACACCTTTGGTCAGCATGGCGAGCTGATTGCCGTGGACGGACGGCAGCTGGATGCCCGGGCAATGCAGCAAATCGGCCCGGTTGATGCCCTGATCGTTCGTTCGGTCACCCGGGTGGATGACGCCTTGCTGCGCACCAGCCGGGCCCGCTTTGTCGGCACCGCGACCATCGGCACCGACCATCTGGATAAAGACTATCTCCAACAAAACGGGATCACCTGGGCCAGCGCACCCGGCTGCAATGCCGATGCGGCCGCACAGTACACGCTGGCCATGATGCTGCTGGCCTGCCAGCGGCTGGACAAGAATCTGACCAGCAGTTCGGTGGGCATCGTGGGGCTCGGCAACGTCGGCGGCCTCCTGCAGGCACTGCTTACGGCCTGTGGCGTACGCCAGCTGCGGGTGTGCGACCCGCCCCGTGCGCAGACCGAGCCTGGCGACTGGTCAACGCTACGTGAAATTGCACAATGCGACATCGTCACGCTGCACGTGCCGTTAAGCCTGAGCGGCCCGCATGCCACGCGGCGCATGATTGATAAGGGGTTTCTGCAGCTGCTGAAACCCGGCAGCCTGCTGCTGAACACGTCCCGGGGGCCGGTTATCGACGGTGAGGCCCTGAAAAGCTGGCTGGGCCGAGGCGCCGGCCATGCCGCGCTGGATGTGTGGCCAGACGAACCGCACATCGATGCGGCCCTGCTGACAGGCGTCAGTGTCGCCACACCGCATGTGGCCGGCTACAGCGTGGACGGAAAAACCCGCGGCACGCTGATGATTTACGATGCATTTTGCCGCTGGCAAGGCCTGGCTGCCGATGCCTGTGTGCCGGCGGCTCCGTTGTTGCAAGCACTGCAGTCTGAAACCCTGCCGGCCGAGGCTTGTGAGTCAGTGCGTCAGGCAGTACTGGCGGCCTGCCCGGTGGCCAGGGATGACGCGGCACTGAGCGCTTGCGGGCAGTTGGGCCCCGAGGACCAGGTCAGCCGGTTTGACGGCTTGCGCAAGAACTACCCCGCCCGGCGGGACTTTGCCGGTTGGAAGCTGCCGGAAGGCGTGCCGGAAGAGCAGGCCCGATTGCTGAAAACGCTCGGTTTTCATTGATTTTCCGGCATAAAAGCTGTAACGTGCGCGCCCCCGCCTTATGATGTAAAACCGTGATTCAGAATCTGAGAAATATCGCCATTATCGCGCACGTCGACCATGGCAAGACTACGCTGGTCGACCAGTTGCTGCAGCAGTCCGGCACGCTGGGCGAGCGCGCTGCCAAACCCGAACGTGTCATGGACTCCAACGATCTGGAGCGTGAGCGCGGTATCACCATTCTGTCCAAGAACACGGCCATCAAGTGGCATGACGGCGAAACCGAATGGCGCATCAACATCGTGGACACGCCGGGCCATGCCGACTTTGGCGGCGAAGTGGAACGAATCCTCAGCATGGTTGACTCCGTGCTGCTGCTGGTTGATGCGGTGGACGGCCCAATGCCGCAAACCCGCTTCGTCACGCAGAAAGCGTTCGAAATGGGCTTCAAGCCCATCGTGGTCATCAACAAGGTTGACCGCGACGGTGCCCGGCCCCAGTGGGTTCTGGACCAGACGTTCGACCTGTTTGACCGGCTGGGTGCCACCGATGAACAGCTCGATTTTCCGGTGGTTTACGCCTCCGCCCTGCAAGGCTATGCCGGACTGGTGGACAGCACCCGCGAAGGTGACATGCGGCCATTGTTCCAGGCCATCATCGATCATGTCGCGCCGCCCAGCGTGGACATGGAAGGCCCGTTTCAGATGCGCATCACCACGCTGGATTACAACTCCTATGTTGGTGTCATCGGTATCGGCCGTGTGCAGCGCGGCGAAGTACGGCCGTCACAGCCCATCACCGTGGTGGATCACCAGGGTAACAAACGCAATGGCAAGATCCTGCAGGTACTGGGATTCCGCGGCCTGGAACGTGTAGAAGTTGATAAGGCCCAGGCGGGCGATATCATCGCGGTAACCGGGGTGGAAGAACTCGGAATCTCTGATACCTTGTGTGACCGCAACCACCCGGACCCGTTACCGGCATTGACGGTGGACGAGCCCACCATCAGCATGACCTTCATGGTAAACAAGTCGCCGTTCGCCGGCCGTGAAGGCAAGTACCTGACCAGCCGCCAGGTGCGTGAGCGCTTGTTGCGCGAAGCCTTGCACAACGTGGCATTACGGGTGGAAGAAACCGAGGACGCGGAAAAATTCAAGGTATCCGGGCGCGGTGAACTGCACCTTTCCATCCTGATCGAAACCATGCGCCGTGAAGGCTATGAGCTGGCCATTTCCCGCCCGCAGGTCATCCTGCATGAAGTGGACGGGGACAAGCAGGAACCATACGAACAACTGGTGGTGGACCTGGAATCCGATTACCAGGGCGCAGTGATGGAACGGCTGGGCGAACGCCGGGGTGAGCTGCAGAACATGCAACTGGACGGCAAAGGCCGGGTGAGACTGGACTACCAGATTCCTGCCCGTGGCCTGATCGGCTTTCAGAATGAGTTCCGCACCCTGACCGCCGGCACCGGCTTGATGTTTCATGTGTTCAGCCATTATGGCCCGTATCAGCCAGGTGATATTTCACGGCGTGACAAGGGTGTGCTGGTTTCCAAGTCCACCGGCAAGGCCGTGGCCTACGCCCTGTTCAATCTGCAGGAACGCGGCCGCATGATCATTGACGCCAATGTCGATGTTTACGAAGGTCAGGTGATCGGCATTCACAGCCGGGGCAATGACCTCACCGTCAACCCGCTTAAAGCCAAACAACTGACGAACATCCGCACGGTGCTGAAAGACGACAATGTGCAGCTCAGCGCACCTGTAAAGATGACGCTGGAGCAGGCGCTGGAATTCATTGAGGATGATGAACTGGTCGAGGTGACGCCGGAATCCATTCGGATCCGTAAAGTGTATTTGCTGGAGCATGAACGCAAACGCGCCGGACGGGAACGCGACCAGGCCTGAAGCAACCACGCGGGCCGTACCTCCGGCCCGGACGTTTCATTCAGTTATTCACAAACCGCAAATTGACCCCGAGCCAGGCACTCATGCGCTCTTTCTGACGGCGCTTGATATCGGGCCTGATATTGATCAGGTACTTGTCCGGAATGGCCTCCTGCGCCTGCACCTGTAGCGTCAGCACCTGGCCCTGCCGGGCCAGCAACAGGCTGGCTGTTTCACCCGGAATCAGCCGCAGCATCCGGTCGGCAATGGTTTCGCGCGTCACCCGGGTGCCATTGATGGCGAGCAGTTCATCGGCGGGCAGAATACCGGCCAGTGCGCCGCTGCTGCCGCGAGCCACGGTCTCCACCTGTAACCATGGAGACTGTTTGTCCCAGGTCAGACCGAAATCCGCCGGTACCGGCCTGCCCAAAGCCTCTGCGGCTGTTTTTGACGGGTTACGGTCCAACTGCAAACCGTACCAGGCCAGCGCTGCGTCAATGGGCGGATCGTCTACTGAACTCAACATCTGTTCCAGCCGCTGCCGCAGCTCTGCCCCGCCGTGTTGTTCCACCAACTGCTCGAATGCACCTGCGGGATAACCATCAGGGGCCGGGCCTTGTGGCCCATAAGTGGCGTACATTTCGCGCATCAATTCACCCAGGCCGGTTTGACCCTTGGTGTTCTCGCGCAGGGCCTGATCGAGCACAAAGCCAATCAACGAACCTTTGCGGTAGTAGCTGACGTCGCTGTTGATGTTATTGGCATCGGGTTTGTAATGTTTGATCCATGCATCAAACGAAGCCTGCTCAGCCGACCGCACCTGACGGCCGGGCGTGGTTTCATATTTATGAAATTCCGCCGCCAGCAGCATCAGGAATTCATCCACGCTGATGCGGCCGGAGCGCAGCAATAGCAGATTGTCGAAATAGCTGGTCAAACCCTCTGCCAGCCACAATTCGCGGGTATACATTTCGCGTTCATAGTCGTAATCAGCCAAAGCCGCAGGCCGCATGCGGCGCACGCTCCAGGCATGAAAAAACTCGTGCGATACCAGTGCCAGCCAGCGCACATAGTCTTCGCGGTAACGCATCTGCCAGCGGCTGGCCAGCAGCACAGTGCTGTGATCGTGTTCCAGTCCGCCCGTGCCCTGGGCAATGATGTTCAGAAACAGGTAGGGCCGGTCAAAAGGATTGACCTGCCAGAAAGACTGTATGGCCTCGACGATACCGGCCACATCCCGGGCGGATTCCGCGCCATCCCACAGCGAAGTCTCGCCTTGATTAACAAGGCTGTATTTCTGTCCCGCCACTTCAAAGGGATGTTCCACCGGATTGCCCAGCAGCATGGGGCTGTCGACCAGCTCGTCGTAACTGGAGGCAATGAATTCAAACGGCTTGAGACCTGTTTGCAGGGCCGTGTGCACCTGTTGCCACTGCGGTGGCAGCTCGACGCTGACCCGCTGCGGCCAGTTGCGGCTGCGCTCGGTATACAGGAAGACTCCAGCACCGTTTAACAGCGCATATTCCGCCGACACCCAACTGGTATTGACCGCCAGCTCACCGGCCCAAACCGCATAGTCCACGATTACTTCGGTTTCGTTTCCCACACTGACCTGCCAGCGGTTCTTGGCGGTTTTGCTTACCGGCAGCGGTTTGCCACTGGCGTCGGTGGCGCGCAAGCGCTCAAGCTGGGCTGCAAAATCACGAATCAGATAAGAACCGGGCGTCCAGGCCGGCATGATGAGCTGCAGTTGCGGGGATTCGGCAGGCAGGCGCAAGCGCACATTGACATATTGATTGCGGCCATCAGGAAAACTGATGTGGTGCTGTGCCTGTGGTTGCTGCTGCGGCTGTTGCTGTGCAAATAACGCAAACGGCAGCAGCACAAGGCTGGCCACCACGGCACGCAGGCCGTGAGCATTGCATTGGGATAATGAAAACAAAACGAATTTGATCTCCGCAGCGGCCGCCAGCTGTAAGCACTGTTTCAAAGCCTATCGGGCCAGCTGTGAGCGTGCAAGCCGGGAAACACGGCCACACGGCAGAACGGCATTACTGCTTGCCGCCAGATACACCCAGCTTTTCAGAACGTTCCCGCGCCGCCTTCACCTGCCGGGCGCTCAGAACACCGGTGAGTTCCGCCAGCAATTCGACACTGTTCTGGTGCTGTGCCGCTGCCGAATGCATCAACCAGGCATACGCTTCCACCGGGTCGCGCTCGACACCGTGCCCCTGCAGATGCAAAACCGCCATATTGTACTGCGCGCGCGTGTGGCCCTGCCGGGCTGCCTTTCGATACCAGTAAGCCGCCAGTTTTTCGCTCTGGGCAACACCGGTAATGGCAGGGTCGCTATCGGCCTTGTAGTACAGGTAGGCCAGGTCGTACTGCGCCTCCATATCGCCCAGCTCAGCGGCCTGACGCAACTTGCTGTAGGGTTGCAAGTACACCGTGTGGGAAAACCGCTGATCACGCGGTTCCACCGCCAGCAAGGCGGCGGGATACATCAATGCGCAAATCACAAGCAGTCTGAACACTACGACCTCATTGCAGCGACGTGGCCGGTTGATCCCTGTTTCCAGCCACGCGCCAGCTAATCTACGAAAGGCTTCATAGATATTATACCCTGCCTCGTGGCACAGGCAAGCTTGCCTGCGTTTGCGACCGGGCTTGCGGGCTGTAAAAGCGCTGCGCGAGGCCGCGCCGGTATCAGCCGGCTGCGGACGTCCCGGCCTTGCCCGAATGTTTGCGCACGATCATCATGGCCAGCTCCAGCGACTGCTCATAGTTAAGCCGCGGATCTACCGTGGTTTTGTAAGCCCGGTTCAGATCTGCGTCTGACAGGTCGCGGGCACCACCGGTGCATTCGGTGACATTTTCCCCGGTCAGTTCCAGGTGCACCCCTCCCAGGCGGGAGTTATTGTCGCGGTGAATATCAAATGCCAGGTCCAGTTCGTTGGAAATCTTGCGGAAACGCCGGGTTTTTATGCCTGATTCCGTGCTTTCGGTATTGCCGTGCATCGGATCACAAATCCATAACACCGGGCTGCCGGTATCCTGCACAGCGCGAATCAGAGCCGGCAGTTTTTCCTCGATCTGATTCTCACCCATGCGATGGATCAGCACGATACGGCCAGGTTCATTTTCCGGGTTCAGGGTTTCCAGCAAGCCGGCCAGCCAGTCGGCGCCCATGCCCGGGCCCACCTTGATGCCCAGCGGGTTGCGTATGCCACGGAAATACTCCACGTGGGCACCGTCCAGGGCCGCTGTGCGCATGCCAATCCAGGGAAAGTGTGTAGCCAGGTTGAACCAACCCCACTGGCGCGGCACCTGGCGCGTCAATGCCTGCTCATAATGTAGGTGCAGGGCTTCATGCGAGGTGAAGAAATCCACCCGGCGCAGACTGCCGGCATCCTGCCCGGAGATTGTTTCAAGAAACTTCAGCGATTGACCAATATCATCGGCCAGCTTGTGGAACTCCTCCGCCAGCGGTGAGTGTTCAACCCAACTCAGATCCCAGTATTCCGGATGATGAATATCAGCGAACCCGCCATCCACCAATGCGCGGACAAAATTCATCGTCAATGCAGAGCAGGAGTGTGCCTGAATCAGGCGGTCAGGGTCCGGATGGCGGGCTTCCGGCGTGAAATCAATGGCATTGACCAGGTCACCACGATAGCTGGGCAAGGTAACACCATCGCGGGTTTCTGAATCAGAAGACCGGGGTTTGGCGTACTGTCCGGCGTAGCGGCCAACGCGCAGTACCGGCATTTGCAATCCGTGCACCAGCACCAGGCTCATCTGCAGCAATACTTTGAGGCGGTTGGTGATTAGCGGTGAGGTGCATTCGTTGAAATTTTCAGCGCAATCGCCGCCTTGCAGCATAAAACGTTTGCCCGCCTGCGCTTCGGCTATCTGCTCGCGCAGTGCGTGAATCTCCCAGGAGGTCACCAGCGGCGGCAACTGGCTGAGTTTGTGCAATGCAGTGTCCAGCGCCTGTTGATCGGGATATTCCGCCTGTTGCAACAGATTGAACTGTTTCCAGGAATCGGGATTCCAGTCAGCGGCCAAATTCACTTTTTGCATTGGGGGTTTCACGTTTTTCAATTCCATTTCATTTCCGTCAGCTTTAATCAGCTCGTTTTAATGCGACAACCAGCAGGGTCGCCAGTGTCATGCCAATGTACCAGATCAGTGTCCACCAGGGCATGCTGAGACCGGCAAATGTCCAGTCTATCTGGGCGCATTCACCTGAACCATAAAACACCTGCGACAAAACTTCAGCAAATGGCATGGTTTCCAGCATGTAGTTCAGCCCCATACCGCAATCGGGAACCTGGTCCGGCGGCAGATTTTGCAGCCAGATATGCCGGCCTGCGATCAGGCTGCCAACCACCCCGCCCATGGCGATCAGCGCGGCATACAGCCAGCGGCCCACCACGCCCGGATTGTGCAGCGCCGCCAGCAGTCCGAATCCCCCCATCCAGACAAAGGCAATTCGCTGCATCACGCATAACGGGCACGGATCGAGGAACATCACGTGTTGCACGTACAGCGCATAGGCCATCAAACCGGCGCACATCAGGGCAAGCAAAAAGAACCAGACCCTGGGACGAAACAAAAAAGCCATAGCCGTAACCGCTCCTGTAGGCACCCATCAGCAATGACAGGCCTCAAAAAACAGACCCGGCCCTGGCGGCCGGGTTCATTTATAATTCAATTCCACAACCCTGGCGTGCCCTGACACACCTCATGTGCCGCCGGGCTACAGCCTGATTCCCTGATAATGAGTGCACGCATGAGACAAATCAAGGTTCCTGGCACAACCCGACGGCCCTGCCGGAACCGGCGGCAGCTCGCTGGCCGGCACCTGCTGATGAACCATCATGTCCGCACCAGGGCAGACCGAAGACTGCAGCGGATATCATCCGCTGACCATGGCTGCGGCTTCATACGCCCTGCAGATGCCGGTTTTAAACTGACCGTGGCTGCTGCCAGCAAGCAGGGCATCGATCTGCCCTTGGCTGGTCACTGACAGAGGATTGCGACGGCATGGATACCACCAACCCCATTCGTATCGCCAGCCTGTACGACGATCTGGCCGCCAGCATGCAAAGGCTGCGCACCGCCCACCCGGAGCTGGACCGCTCCCGGGAAATCGTCCGCCAGGCAATGCAGGACGGCAGGGCACATTACGGTATCAACACCGGCTTTGGCATCCTGGCCAACAAACGCATCGAGCCGGAGCAACTGGCTGAACTGCAGCAGAACATCCTGCTGAGCCATGCGTGCGGTGTGGGCGAACCGGTGCCGGTGGCCATAACGCGCCTGATGCTGCAGCTTAAAATCCATGCGCTTGGACTGGGGCAATCAGGCATCTCACGCAGCACGTTCGAACAACTGCTGGCGCTGGAGCGCAGCGGACTGACGCCCTGGGTTCCCAGCCGTGGCAGCGTGGGTGCCTCCGGTGACCTGGCGCCGCTGGCCCACCTGTGCCTGCCACTGATTGGCCGTGGCGAGGTATGGGACGAACAGCAGCAATCAAGAACCGAGGCTTTGCCGGCCTTGCGGCAGGCGGGTATGGAGCCGGTCAGCCTGCAGGCCAAGGACGGGCTGGCACTGCTCAATGGCACGCAGTTGATGGCGGCCTACGGGGCGTTTGTGCTGGAGCGCTGCATCAAACTATTGAAAGAAGCCGACATCCTGGCGGCCATGAGCCTGGAAGCGCTGCAGGGCAGCGCGGTACCATTCGATGAGCGCATTCACGCCATCCGACCGCATCGCGGGCAACAATTAACCGCAGCCAATATCCGTCAGTTACTGATTGACAGCGAAATTCTCGATTCACACCGTGATTGCGGCAAGGTGCAGGACCCGTATTGCCTGCGTTGCGTGCCGCAGGTGCACGGCGCCAGCCGTGATGCGCTGAGTTATGCCAGCAACGTGGTGGAAATCGAGTTGAATTCAGTGACGGATAACCCGCTGGTGTTCAGCAACGGCGATATCCTGTCGGGCGGAAATTTCCACGGTCAACCACTGGCGCTGGCACTGGATTTCGCCGCCATCGCCCTGGCGGAGCTGGCCAGCATATCCGAACGCCGAACCTACCTGTTGCTGGAAGGCCATGACGGGCTGCCCAAGCTATTGATGAACGATACCGGGGTTAGGCTTTATGATCCCGCAGTACACGGCAGCGGCGCTGGTGTCCGAAAACAAGGTTCTGTGCCACCCTGCCTCGGTGGATTCCATTCCCACCAGCCTGGGGCAGGAAGACCATGTCTCGATGGGCTCCATCAGCGCGATCAAGCTGCTCAGCGTGATGAACAATGTGGAACATGTATTAGCCGTAGAACTGCTGACGGCGGCACAGGCACTGGATTTCAGGCGACCACTGAAACCCGGCGCCGGAGTGCATGCAGCCCACAGTTGCTTGCGCTTGCAAATACCTCATGCAGACCACGATTACGAGGTGCGTAATGACCTCGAGTTATGCGCCAGCCTGTTGCGCAGGGGCGAACTGGCCGATGCGGTAGAACAGGCCTGTGGCCGGCTGGACTGATGCCTTTATTGCGCAATATCTCCCAGCTCGCCACCTGCCCTGCCGCGCGCGGACAGCAGGATGCCGGGCTGATTCGCAATGCCGCGCTGGTGTGGCGCGGTGAAGAAATCGTCTGGGCGGGAGAGCAACAACAACTGCCAGCCCGTTTCCGCAATGAGCCCGTGGTGGATGCCGGTGGCAAGCTGGTGGTCCCCGGCCTGGTGGACTGCCATACCCACCTGTGTTTTGGAGGCTGGCGTGGCGATGAGTTCGAGCAGCGCCTGCGGGGAGCAAGCTACCAGGACATCGCCGCATCCGGCGGCGGAATCACCCGCACGGTCACCGCCACCCGGGCCGCCAGCCTGGGCAGCCTGTTGCGCAAGTCCCGCCGGCACCTGGACCACATGCTGCGGCTGGGAATTACCAGCGTGGAGTGCAAATCCGGATATGGTCTGGACCGGGACACTGAACTGAAGCAACTGGAAGTGTACCGGCAGCTTGACGCGGAGCACTGCATGACCCTGGTGCCTACTTTCCTGGGTGCTCACGTACTGCCACGCGAATTCAGCAACAAGCGTGAAGCCTATCTGAATCTGCTGTGTGATGTGCTGATACCGGAAATAGCGCGTCACCAGCTGGCACGCTTCTGCGATGTGTTTGTTGAACAGGGCGCATTTACGCTCGAGGAAGGCCGGCGAGTGCTGGAAACAGCAAAACAACACGGCCTGGGGCTGAAAGTACACGCCGACCAGCTCAGCGATGGCGGCGGCGCTTTATTGGCGGCTGAGCTGGGCGCCATTTCCGCTGAACACCTGGAGTACGTCAGTGAGGCAGGCATCTCGGCCCTGGCTGAGGCGGGCGTGGTGGCGGTCAGTCTGCCGCTTGCGTCGCTAAACCTGCGCGAGGCCTATCTGCCCGCCCGCGCCCTGCTGGATGCCGGGGTTGCGGTTGCCGTGGCTACTGACTTCAATCCGGGCTCAGCACCCAGCTATCATCTGCCGCTGGCCATGTCGCTGGCTTGCCTGTATCAGGCCATGACCCCCGAAGAAGCCCTGCAAGGTGCAACCAGGGTAGCGGCCAAAGCCATCGGCCTGGAGTCCTGCCGCGGGTCCTTGTTGCCGGGATACAAGGCTGATATTGCCTTGATAGACGCGGCGGACCTGAACCAGTGGCTATACCATTTCCGTGGCAACGCCTGCTTCGGGCTGGTCAAGGATGGGCGTTGGATCCATCACGACATGTCGGCTGTGTGCTGATTATGCTTGCGCACCACCTCCCGCCAACAAATTAATTGATCTGGATCGGTGTTTTCCGCCGGGAATTCGGCTACAATAACTTCATTGAATGAGAATAACTCTCATTCCCATAAATAAGTGGCTTTATTACACACACTTGCAGCATCTGGAGCCCATGTGACTTTAGCAGACCTGAAAAAAGGACAGACCGCACGTATCCAGGCGATCGATACGGCCAACCCGGGCATCGTTCGCCTGATGGTGCTGGGGTTGATCGAAGGCGTTACCGTGCGATTCGAAAATGCCGCCATCGGAGGTGATCCGATGGAAATCAGTATCTTCGGTTCATCCATCTCGGTTCGCCGCCAGCAGGCGTCACAGTTCCAGATCGCGCCTGCCCTACCCAATGGCTGAAACACAAACGGTTGGCGTTGCGCTTGACCAGATAGCCATCCGCCGCAAGGCCAGGACGTCCATTGCCGTAATCGGCAACCCGAATTCGGGCAAGAGCACGCTGTTCAATCGCCTGACCGGTTTACGTCAGACCACCGGCAACTACCCCGGCGTGACCGTTGAAAAACACGTCGGTACGGTGCAACTCAATGCCAGTGCCGTAGAACTGATTGATCTGCCCGGCATTTATTGCCTGGGTGGAGAATCAGCGGACGAGCGGATCGCCGTGGATGTCATCCTCGGCCGTCTGGCGGCGACCAACAAACCGGCCGGGCTGCTGGTGGTGCTGGATGCAACCCACCTGTACCAGGGTCTGTACCTGCTGGAGCAGCTGCTCGAGATGTCGATTCCCACCGTGGTCGCCCTGACCATGACGGACGTTGCCAGGGAAAACGGGCTGAATATCGACATACCGGCCTTACGCAAGCATTTGGGCGGCATACCCATCTGCGAAGTAGTCGCCAAATCCGGTATTGGCATCGACATTCTGAAGGGGTTGCTGGAAACCTTGCCCAGCCAGCCCCGGCCTGGCCTGCCCCAATCCTGGCCCGAACTCAGCCGCGCCGCGCAGGCCTTGAGCGAGGAAGCCGATCCGCCGCTGAGCCGGATAGACGTGATCCAGGCCCTGCTTCACCCGGGCAGTGATATCGAGCGGGAAATTCTTGCACAGCTCGCGCCGCAGCGCCTGGAAAGCACACGGCAACACTTGTTTGCCGGCCAGCCACCACAAGCGGAAGAAGCCAGAAAGCGCTACCAGTGGGCACAGCAGGTTTATGAGGAAGTCATTCACCAGGCGCCGTTACTGTCCCGCTTCGGCGCGCGCTTTCTGCGCTGGCTGAACCAGCCA
>JBFIHZ010000026.1:0-21418 GCA_041601535.1 Lysobacterales bacterium
ATCAGCTTTGCAGCTGCGGCAAATCGCGATACAACTCCAATGAGTCCGGGTTGGCCAGTGCATCGGTATTATTCACCGGTCGGCCGTGGATGATATTGCGCACCGCCAGCTCTACAATTTTGCCGCTGTTGGTGCGCGGAATGTCCGCCACCTGCACGATGCGTGCCGGCACATGCCGGGGGGTGGTTTCCTGGCGGATGGATTTGCGGATGCGTTCTTGCAGTGCGTCGTTCAGCTCATGGCCTTCGCGCAATTTGACAAACAGCACCACGCGCACATCGTCTTCCCAGTCCTGGCCCACGCACAGGCTTTCCAGTACCTCATCCAGTTTTTCTACCTGGCGGTAGATTTCCGCCGTGCCGATGCGCACTCCGCCGGGGTTCAGGGTGGCGTCGGACCGCCCGTGGATGATAAAGCCGCCATGGCTGGTTTGCTTGGCGAAATCGCCATGCGACCAGATGCCGGGGAATTTTTCGAAATAGGCGGAGTGGTATTTGCTGCCGTCCTCATCACCCCAGAAAAACACCGGCATGGATGGAAAAGACAGGGTGCAGCACAACTCACCCGTTTCGTCTGGCGCAGCCCTGGAACCGTCATCACGGCGGATCTCGGTGGCCATGCCAAGGCCGGGACACTGCAACTCACCCCGGTATACCGGAATGATCGGACAGCCCAGGGCGAAACAGGAAACGATGTCGGTGCCACCCGAGATGGATGCCAGGCACAGGTTGGGTTTGATGTCGCGGTAGACATAATCGAAACTTTCCGGCGCCAGCGGCGAGCCAGTCGACAACAGGGTCACCAGCGAATTCAGTTTGTGCGACTCGCGCGGTTTGATGCCGGCTTTTTCCCAGGCTGAAATGGCCTTGGCTCCGGTGCCGAAAATGGAAATCTCCTGCTCATCAATCAGGTCGAACATGGCGCCGGGTCCGGGGTAAAAAGGCGAGCCTTCATACAACACCACGGTGGCCCCCACGGCCAGGCTGCTGACCATCCAGTTCCACATCATCCAGCCGCAGGTGGTGAAATAGCAGATGCGGTCGGTACGGCGCAGGTTGGTGTGCAGCGAGAGTTCCTTGATGTGCTGCAGCAGGGTGCCGCCGGCGCCATGCACGATGCACTTGGGTGCGCCAGTGGTGCCGGATGAATACAGGATGTACAGCGGGTGATCAAACGGCAGTTGCTCAAACTGCACTTCACTGGCTTGCTGGTCTTCGAAATCAGCCAGCCAGACGGCGTTTTCCAGCGCGGACAAATCGGCGTCCGGGTTTACGTAAGGAACCACCACCACACGCTCTATGGAACTGACTTCTGTCGCGATCCGGCGGACTTTGTCCAGGCAATCATGGGTCTTGCCGTTGTAGCTGTAGGCAGCCGCGCAAAACAGCAAACGCGGCTGGATCTGCCCCAGCCGGTCGACCGCGCCGGCCACGCCAAAATCGGGTGAACACGACGACCAGATGGCACCGATGCTGGTGGTGGCCAGCATGGCGATGATGGTTTCCGGCAGGTTGGGCATATAGCCGGCAACCCGGTCACCCGGACGGATTCCATGGGCGCGCAATGCCGCGGCTGTGCGGGCAACGGCGCGGTACAGGCCGGCATAGCTCAGTTCGCTGCGTTGTCCCGTTTCCGAGCAGAACACCAGCGCGCTTTGTTCATCGCGAAAGCGCAGCAGGTTTTCCGCGAAATTCAGCCGGGCCTGCGGAAACCATTTGGCGCCGGGCATTTTGTACACATCATCAACCGCCTGGTCGCCGGGTTTGCCGATCACGCCACCGAATTCCCATACCGCTCTCCAAAACACATCGGGTTGCGCAATGGAAAAGCGGTACAGGTCCCAGTAATCGTGGATCTTGGGATCCAGCTCGGTCCGCAACAGGTCGATGAATCGCCTGATATTGGCCGTTTGCCGCCGGGCCGGGCCCGGTGACCAGATGGGTTCACTCATGCAGCGACTTCCGTTGGCTATATTCAGTCCAGCAATTGTTCCAGTTCCGGAATGACGGTAAACAGGTCACCGACCAGGCCAATGTCGGCCACTTCGAAGATCGGTGCTTCAGCATCCTTGTTCACCGCGACAATGGTGCCGGCATCCTTGATGCCGGTAATGTGCTGGATGGCTCCGGAAATGCCGAATGCCCAGTACAGGTCGGGTGCAATGATTTTGCCGGTCTGGCCCACTTGCATGTCGTTGGGAACATAGCCCGCATCCACTGCCGCCCGGGAGGCGCCAACGCCTGCGCCCAGCTTGTCGGCCAGCTGGTAGATGATGGAGAAATTTTCTTCACTGCCCAGGGCGCGGCCACCTGAAACCACCATCGGTGCGCTCTGCAGATCAGGCCGCTCGCCACCTTCCGATTTCAGCCCCACGTAGCGCGTGTGGCCGGAATCAGCATGGCTGGCATCGCGTGCTTCGATGCTGGCCTGGCCTTCGCCAGCTGCCGCCTGCCAGCTGGCGGTGCGCACGGTCATGGCCACCAGGCTGCCTGCGGCAGCCGAGACTTTGATAATGGCATTGCCGGCGTAAATGGGGCGGGTGAAGGTGCGCTCATCAAGCACCTCCATCACGTCACTGAACTGGTTCACACCGGCCAGGGCGGCAACCCGTGGCATCAGGTCTTTGCCAAAGGTGGTGGAAGGCGCCAGCACGTGGCTGTAATCGGCCGCCAGGGTGGTGATTTCCGGTGCCCAGTTGGCCGCCAGCGGGTGTTCCAGGTGATCGGCGCTGACCGTGATCACGCGGCTAATGCCACCGATTGCGGCAGCTTGAGCCGCCACACCGTCGACGTTCTGGCCCAGCACGGCAATATCAACATCACCACCAATTTTCTGCGCACAGCTGACGCATTTGGCGGTGCTGAGGTTCAGCTGCTGGCCATCGTGTTCGGCCACAATCAATATCTTGCTCATAACAACCCCCGGTTTTTCAATTCCTGCACCAATTGTTCTGTGGTCTCGACCATGATGCCTTTTTGCCGTTGCGGCGGCGGTGAATAGGTGTTGATGGCAAGATCATTTTCCACGGCCACCCCGAGTTCTTCCAATGGCAATACATCAAGCGGCTTGCGCTTGGCTTTCATGATGTCCGGCAATTTTACAAACCGGGGCTCGTTCAGCCGCAGGTCCACGGTCACCACTGCGGGAAGGTCAACCTCGATGGTTTCCAGGCCGGCATCCACTTCACGGGTGACGGTGGCTTTTTCGCCATCCAGAACCACCTCGGAGGCAAACGTGGCCTGCGGGCGGTTCCACAGCGCGGCCAGCATCTGCCCGGTCTGGTTGTTGTCATCGTCAATGGCCTGCTTGCCAAGGATCACCAGGCCGGGTTGTTCCCGCTCGGTCACTTTCAGCAGCGCGCGGGCGGCGCTGAGGGGCTGCAGCGGGCCATCGGTTTTGATCTGGATGGCACGGTCGGCGCCCATCGCCAGCCCGGTGCGCAGTTGTTGCTGACACTCATCGCCACCGGCGGATACCACGATGACTTCGCTGGCCTTGCCGGCTTCACGCAGCCGCAGCGCCTCTTCCAGCGCGATTTCGTCGAATGGATTCACGCTCATTTTCACGCCTTCGGTGTCCACGCCGCTGCCGTCCGGCAGCACGCGCACGCGCACGTTGTAATCCACAACGCGTTTGATGCCAACAAGTATCTTCATGGAGTCGTTCCTGGTTATTTCCGGAGTAATTAAAAAGGATCAGAGGTTCTGGTAATTGGGCCCGCTGCCGCCTTCCGGCGTGACCCAGTTGATGATCTGGTAGGGGTCCTTGATGTCGCAGGTTTTGCAGTGCACGCAGTTGGCCGCGTTGATCTGCAGCCGTTGGCCGTCCGCATCTTCCACCATTTCGTAAACGCTGGCGGGGCAGAACCTGGTGCAGGGGTTGTTATATTCTTGCGTGCATCGGCTGGTGCAGATATCGGGCTCCAGTATCTGCAGGTGAACCGGCTGATCTTCATCATGTTCGGTGGCGGCGAAATACACCGACGCGAGCCGGTCACGCGGGGGCAATTCACGCGCACCCCAGTGACGGTCGGGGGAGGTGTATTCCGTGACCTTTGCCAGGGCGGTGTGATCGGCATGCAGTGTCAGCGTGCGCGGTAATTTACCGGCCGTGATGGTCTCAATGGCTGCTGTGATCAGGCCGCGCCACAGCCCTTTGTAGAAGCCGGGCCGGATATTGCGCACCTTGTGCAGTTCGCTGACGATTGCGGATGACTTCAGGCGTGCGTCAAACCCGCTGGCGGTGGACTGCTCGGCCAGGTGTTCGGCCGCCAGCATGCCGGAGCGCATGGCCTGGTGCGTACCCTTGATCTTGGGCACATTCAGCAGGCCGGCGGCGTCGCCGATCAGGAGTGCGCCCGGCATTTCCGCACGGGGCAGGGCCTGGTAACCACCTTCCACCAGCGCCCGGGCGCCGGCTGACAGTATTTCACCGCCCTCCAGCAGGTCTTTCACCATCGGGTGATGCTTCATTTGCTGAAAAGCTTCAAACGGGGTGAACTCAGGGTCGGCGTAATCCAGGCCGGTGACAAAGCCCAGCGCGATGCGGTCTTTATCCAGGTGGTAAATAAAACTGCCGCCGTAGGTGGCGGAATCCAAAGGCCAGCCCAGGGTGTGCTGCACCAGGCCGGGTTGGGATTTGCCCGGTTGCACGCGCCACAATTCCTTCATGCCTACGCCGTACGTCTGGGGTTGGGCGTTTTCGGTTAGTTTGAAGCGCTTGATCAGTTGCTTGCTCAGATGGCCGCGGCAGCCCTCGGACAGCACCGTGGTGGGGGCATGGATCTCGATGCCCTGCATATAGGTGTCTTTGGGGGTTCCGTCACGGCTGACACCCATGTCGCCTATGATGACGCCGCCGACGGCGCCATCCGCGGTGAAATGAATGCCGGAAGCGGAGTAGCCCGGGAAAATATCCACGCCCAGGGCTTCGGCCTGGGGCGCCAGCCAGCCGCACAGTGCACCCAGTGAGACGATGAAATTGCCGTGGTTGTTCTGTTGCGGTGGCGTCGGCAGGCGGCGCCGGCCGGTTGCGGTCAGGTACCAGAATTCATCGCGTGCAACAGGCACGCACACGGGCGGCGGTTTATCACGCCAGCCTGGCAGCAGTTCGTCCAATGGGCCAGGTTCGATAACCGCACCAGACAGGATGTGCGCGCCGATTTCCGCACTCTTTTCAATGACGGCAACCATGGCATCCGGTTGCAGCTGTTTCAGACGGATGGCACAGGCCAGGCCCGCAGGTCCCGCCCCGACGACGACCACGTCGTATTCCATGATTTCGCGTTCAGACATTAATCAGGTGTTCCGCTAATTGTTCCCAGGGTCAAACCCTGCATTATATCCATTTATGGATGATGAAGGGGGTGAAACTACAGTCAGCCAGCTTACTGATATTTCACCGCTGCAACAACAGTCCCGGTGGCATCCTGAAATGCCGCAATTCCAGCACTCCCGGGGTAAATTCCGGCCCCGTCAATGCATGCCGCCATTGCGCTTGTCCGCTGGCTGGGGCTGCCAGCCCGGGCCACGCACCACGCGGCCGGGGAGGGCCAGCGTGTGCTCCCCATCAGCCAGCACCTGTACACCGTTTACCATGACATGATTCACGCCTGTTGCGTATTGATGTGGTTCGGCAAAGGTGGCGTGGTCACTGATGGTCGTGGGGTCAAAGATGACGATGTCGGCAAAATAGCCGGTCCGCAGGCTGCCCCGGTCCCGCAGTTTCAGGTTACTGGCGGGCAATGCGGTAAGGCGCCTGATGGCTTCGGCCAGTGGGATTACGTTTTCCTCGCGGACGTATTTGCCCAATAGCCGGGCCACATTGCCATAAGCCCTGGGATGCGGATTGGATTGCAGAAAAACGCCTTCGGGTGCCAGTGATTCGGCGTCTGAACCGAAGGCGACCCACGGCTGGGCCATTTTCTTCCTGATGTTTTCCTCGGACATCAGGAAGTAGGCAGTTTCCACCCGGCTGTTGTCTTCAATGACCAGGTCGATGGCGGCTTCTTCCGGTGAGGTTTCGCGCAGTGCAGCGACCTCGGCCAGCGTTTTGCCGGTCAGGGGTTTCAAGGCTTCATTGCGGAAGCCGATCAGCAGGATGTTCTCAGCGCCGCCTGCCGCCAGGTAAAGGCTTTCCCACTGATCGGTCGGGGTGCGCATTTCCTCCACCACCCGGGCGCGTATTTCGGGGTCCTGCAGCCGTTTTATCCAGGCATCGTGCCCGCCTTCCTGCACCCAGGGCGGCATGGCGGCCTCCAGGCCGGTGGCGCCGGCGGTATAGGTGTACATGTCGGCTGTGATATCCAGGCCTTCGGCCCGCGCGGCCTCCACCCGGTCAATGACAGCCTGCATTTTCGGCCAGTTGTCCTCTCCGGCTGCCTTGAGGTGATAGATTTCCGCGCCCACGCCGGCTTCACGGGCAATGTGGATCAGTTCATCCACCGCTTCCAGCAGACGATTGCCTTCGCTGCGCATGTGGGAGATATAACGGCCGCCATATTCGCCGGCGGCACGGCTGAGGGCGATCAGTTCTTCAGTTGAGGCATAAAACGCCGGGGCATAGATCAGCGAGGAGCCGAGGCCCAGCGCGCCTTCGCGCATGGCCTGGCGCACCAGTTCCTGCATGCGCCGCAATTCGGCCTCGTCCGGTGCGCGGTCTGCATAACCCAATTCATGAATGCGCACCGTAGTGGCGCCTACAAAGGAGGCCACATTGGTGGCGATGCCACGCTGCTCCAGCCAGCTCAGATACTCATTCAGCGTGGTCCATTCGATGTCGTAACGAATGTCGCCCATCATGCGCAGCGATTGTTGTTTCATCGCATCGTTGAGCGGACCCATGGACCAGCCTTCGCCCATCACCTCCAGGGTGACGCCCTGGCGGATATCACTTTGCGACCGGCCATCCACGATCAGGCTCTGGTTGGCCCAGCTCAGCATATTGATAAACCCGGGTGCCACCGCCTGGCCTGTGGCATCGATAGTCGTATCAGCGCTTCCCAGGCCGCTGCCGATGGCGGCGATGCGGTCGCCACTGACCGCGATATCCACCCGGAAAGGCGCATCCCCGCTGCCGTCGTAAATCATGCCGCCGGTAATCAACACATCGTAATGCGCCGTGGCCGGTGTTGCCTGCTGCGTTGCTGCATCTTCCGTCCCGGCCGCAGGTGGTTCAGAACAGGCGGACAGAGTTAACAGTGGAATCAGCCAGAGGATTTTCAGCACGTGCAGCATGACGGAGCTCCTGTTATACCGGTTAAGGTTGGGGCACTGTGGCCATTTGTTCGAACAGCGTTTCAGCGGGAGGCCAGCAACTGATCCAGGGTCTCCAGTATCAGGCTGATGGAATCGAGGAAGCGGCGGTACTTGGATTCATCGTCTGCATCGAAGGGCTGCCCATCGCGCCGATTCAGTAATTGCGCCACCGCGAACACCTGACCATCACGGTTTTTTACCGGCAGGCACAGAATGGAACGCGTGCGGTAACCCAGTTTTTTATCCACTGACGGATTGAAGCGGGCATCTTCATAGGCATCGTCTACCCGGATGGCCTCACCGCTTTGCGCCACCGCACCCGCGATGCCGGTGCCGATGGGAATCCGGATCTCTTCGTCCGGCAGATCTTCGGTGATGCGCAGCCACAGGCTGTTGCTGGCTTTTTCCACCACGAACAGTGAGGACCGGTCCGCGTTCAACAGTTGCGCCAGCTTGCGTGTAAAGGCAAACAGGCTTTGCTCGAGCATGCTCTGGAAGGCCGCATCATTAGCCAGCGCGGTGGCCTGCAGGAAGCGCTGGGATTCTTCGGTCATTTCTTCCAGCAGGCGGTTGAAATCGTTCTCGTCCAGTTGGTCGATGACTTCAGTCACGGCCTGTTTGTTGCGGTTGGTGGCGAGCATGCCCATCATCAGTTCGTGATTGGCGATAACGGCATCGGTAAAGGTTGATAACCGGCCATCCTCGAGGTGCACAATGCGGTCTGCAATATCGAGGATGCGATTGTCGTGTGTCACCAGCAAAATGGTGGTGCCGTGTTCCTGTGCCAGGGTTTTGATGCGGTCAACTATTTCACGGCCGGATTGTTTGTCCAGCGAAGCGGTGGGCTCATCCGCCAACAGGATGGCGGGTTCGGATGAAAGCGCCCGGGCAATGGCCACGCGCTGACGTTGCCCGCCAGACAGTTGCCCGGGATGGTGATGCATGCGATCGCCCAGGCCCACAGCTTCCAGCATGCCCCTGGCGCGCGCGCGCAGGTCATGCTGTTTCAGGTGGCCGCGCACGCGCAAACCCAGCTCCACGTTCTGCACAGCCGTGAGCGCGCCCAGCAGGTTGTGTTGCTGGAATATAAAACCGATCTGGCGGCGCACCCTTTCCAGCACGGCCGGCCGCGCACCGCACAGCTCCTGTCCAAGCACGCGCACGCTGCCTTCCTGGGCAGAACGCAGCGCCCCGATCAGGGTCAACAGTGTGGTTTTGCCGGACCCGGACGGGCCGGTGACGATGACGATTTCCCCTTGCGGGATTTCGGTGGTGACATCGAACAGGATTTGTTTGCGCAGGCTGCCCTTGCCAAATGAATGGTTGATTCCCTTTACCTGAATGGGCGCGATAGCCGTCATGGTCAGGACTTCCCCTTGTCAGTTACAGGTGGGTCAGCTCGGATGGGTTGAACGCCTTGAGGCCGCAGTATGGATCAGGGCCACTGGCAGGTGCAAGTTTGTGACCGCAGGGGTTTGGGCCACCGCCGTCAGTGCGCCAGACCCGGCCGTGAATCAGTCCAGGCGCTTGGTAAACCGCAGTATGGCAAAGGTCATGGCGATGGCAATAAACACCAGCAACACCAGTACTTCGGTGGACAATTCCACCAGGCTGGCACCGCGCAGCACCACGCCCCGGATCAGGCGCATGAAATGGGTCATGGGCAGCAGTTCGGCCAGCATCTGTGCCGGTGCCGGCATGCCGGCGAAGGGGAACATGAAACCCGAGAGCAGAATCGAAGGCAGCAGCAGGAAGTAGGTCAATTGCATTGCCTGGAACTGGTTGCGCGCCATGGTTGAGATGGCCAGACCAAGTGCCAGGTTGGCGACGATGAAAATCAGCGACAGCAGATAGACATTGAGCAGGCTGCCGCGAATCGGAACCTTGAACAGCAAATGGCCCAGCAACAGGATGACGCTGACCTGAATCAGGCCGATAAACACGTAGGGCAGTATCTTCGCCAGCATCAGTTCGGAGGTGCGCACCGGGGTGGTGATCAGCAGTTCCAGGTTGCCCCGTTCCCGTTCCCGCACGATGGCCACCGAGGTAAACAGGATCATGGTCATGGTCAGGATGATGCCGATCAGGCCAGGCACCGTGTTGACCGGTGATCGGCGCTCCGGGTTGTAGAAGGTGCGGATTTCCATGCGCGGCGGAACGTCGTTGTAAGGCGATAAACGGGGCAGGCTGCCAAGTTGCGCGGCCGCACCCTGCACCACGGTATCGGATCCGTCAATCAGCAGTTGCGCGGCCGCCCGGTCGGCCTGCAACAGGCGCCGTTCATAATCCGCCGGGATGTACAGGCCCACGCTGATTTTGCCCTGCCTGAGCAGATCTTCGAGGGCGGCGGCGCTGCCCACCTGGTGACGAATCCTGACCACCTGGGACTGCGAAATATCCATCACCAGCTGACGTGAAGCTGCAGTGCCGGACAGGTCGGCCACGGCGGCTTCCAGGTTCCGCGGGTCCATATTGATGGCATAGCCAAACAGCAGCAACAGCGCCGTGGGGATGCCGAGGATCATGCCAAACGTCAGCCGGTCGCGGCGCAGCTGGATCAGCTCCTTGTGCACCACCGCAAAGATGCGCCGGGCCGAGATCATGTTGATTTCCGCTGGCGGGTGGCGGATACGAAAACATCTTCCAGGCTTGGCTGTGAAAGCGTGCAAGCCTGTAATTCCAGGCCGGCCGCCAGCACGGCCTCGCGTATGCGCTGCTCTGCCTGTGGTTCATCCTTGCGTACCAGTACCCTGAGCGTTGTGCCGATTTGTGCGCTGCTCAGGACGAATGGCTGTTGCGACAGCACCTGGCGCACGCGCCGGGGCTGTTCCGACTGAACCACCGCCACGCGGGCGTCTATGGCGGCGGACAGTTGCGCCGGACTGCCTGCGGCCACCAGTTCGCCCTGGTTCAGGATGGCCAGGGTGTGGCAGCGTTCGGCTTCATCCATGTAGTGCGTGGAAACCAGGATGGTGGTGCCTTCGGCCACCAGATCAAACAGGGTTTCCCAGAACGCCCGGCGGTTTTCAGGGTCCACCGCGCTGGTGGGCTCATCCAGGAACAGCAGCTCCGGCTGGTGCAGGGTGGCCGCGGCCAGGGCCAGCCTTTGTTTTTGTCCTCCACTCAGGGTGCCGGCCCGCTGGCCACTGAAAGATTCCAGTTGAAAACGCTCTGTTACAGCGGCGATGCGTGCCTGCCGGTTTTGACGATTCAGCGAAAAAATGCGCGCCATGAACTGCAGGTTTTCCAGCGCCGTCAGGTCTTCATAAAGGGAAAATTTCTGCGTCATGTAACCCACTCTCAAACGCAGGTCCTCGGCTTCGGCCGGAACCTGGTAACCGAGCACCTGAATGACCCCGGCAGTAGGTGTCAGCAGGCCGCACAACATGCGAATGGTGGTGGATTTTCCGGAACCGTTCGGTCCGAGGAAACCGTATATACGCCCGCGCGGAACTTGCAGGTCCAGGTTGGAAACCGCCTTGACCTTGCCGAAGGTCTTACTCATGCCGCGCACATCAATGGCGAGCCCCTGCCCGTTCGCGCCTGATGGTTCGGTGCGGTCAACGGTGCGGTTTGCCTGGTCGCGCCCCGGCCACGCCATGGTTTCAGTCCGTGTCCATATAAACCACTAACGGCGTGCCGGATGGCACGCTGCTGGCGGCCTCAAGGTCGATTTCCGCGAGGTAGGTCAAACGCGAGCGGTCGTGCTCAGTCAGCGCGAAATAGGGCGTGAAGCTGGCATCCGAAGAAACCCATCGCACGGTGCCGCTGTGGCTGTCTTCCATCCCGTCCAGCACCACGCGCACCGCCGCACCGGGTTGCATCCGGGCCTTGAGTGGCTCGGGAACATAGACCCTGGCATAACTGCGGGACTGATCCAACAGAATGGCGACGGTAGCGCCGGCTGACGGACGCTCACCCAGCTCGAACAAAACTTTATCTATGCGGCCATCCATCGGGGCCAGGATAGCCAGGCGCTCCACGTCTATCCTGGCCTGGCTGACCTGTGCCTGCGCTGAAGCCAGTGCGGCGGCTGCCTGTTGCAGTTCTTCCGGCGTGGTGCCATTAAGCAGTTCGGCCAGGGCTTCGCGTGCTGCCTGCTCTTCGCTGCGGGCTGATTTCCAGGCAGCTTCCAGCGCGTCAACCGATGCCTTGCTGGCCAGTTGGCGCTGGTACACATCCAGTACGCGCTGGTATTCGGCATGGGCATTGCTGCTGATGGCCTGCACACTTTCCAGCCTGGCGCGGCTTTGCCGGATGGCTTCCTGGCGGGGACCACGTTCCAGCTCGGCCAGTCGGGCCGCGGCCTGGTCGCGCAATGCCATTTGTTGTTCCAGCCGGGCCTGCGCGCGGGCGGTGTCCTGCTGCAGCACCGGCTCCCCGCGCTTGACCTGCTGGCCATCGGCAACGTGTATTGCGGTGATGGGTTCACTTGTCTCCACTTTCAGTTCAATGCGGTCACGTTCCAAGGTGCCCACCAGGCCACCCGGCTCCGCGGGTTGGCAACTCACCATCACAACCGACAGGCATAGCGCGAGGGCTGAACGGCAGCGGGTAATGAAATGGGCGATCACGGGGTTATTCCCCGCTGCAGCAGTGCCGTAATGTGTTCGGCCAGTGCCTGCTGTCCGTCCGTGTCATAACGCACGCCCAGTACACGTTCGGCAGCAGGACGGGCAATAAATGGAAAGAAACACATGGAAAGAATCAGCACGGACGAAATTCCGCTGTCCAGGTTGGCAGCACATCGCCCCTGGGCCTTCTGGTGCTGCAGGATTTCCGGCAGGCGGCCGCCGAGACGCGGTGCATAGTGCTCAATAAACCGGTCCTGCAACACGCCACCGGGCAGGAACACTTCGCGGGTTATCAGTTGTGGCAAGGCAGGGTGACTGGCACACATCGACAGGAACAGCTTGACGATCTGGGATATATCGGGTTGGCCCTGCTCGCGCAATTCCTGAATGGCCGAGGCCAGCGGCTCCAGCACCCGCTCCATGACGGCCTGTAACAGTTCCTTCTTGGAACCGAAGTAGTAATGCACCATGGCAGCCGTGGCTGCTGCTTCGCTGGCGATCTGACGCACGGATGTAGCGTCAAATCCCTGCGAGGCAAACAGGTTTTCACCCGCATTGAGTATGTTTTCCCGTACATCAGCGGTCGAAGAGGGCCCGGGGCGGCCACGTCTGCGCCGTTTGGCGGGTGTAGCTGCGGGATTCGGCTTGTTCATTCTCACGCGCGCTGTCCGGTGAAGTATAATAAAAGTGTGTGAAATATTAATTAAACGGTTAATTAAATACAAGCATCGCGCGACAAATTCCCGTAGATATTGAAACCGGACCTCTGCAGCACCGCCCGCCAAAGCAGGCGGCGGCGCAGGCTTAACGAACCTGAAGGGGGTCTATACGGTGCAACCGTGACTTGATTTTCAGCAAGGTCTGATTGACCTGCTCAATTTCGGTCTTGTCGAGATCCTGGGTCATTTTACGATTGAGTTTGTCAGCCACCGCCCGTACCGTTTGAATCAGACGCGTTCCCGCCGGCGTCACGCAGACCATCTTGGCGCGCCGGTCCTTGGGGTCGGCATGACGCGCGACATAGCCGGCCTGCTCCAGCCGGTCTATCAGCCCCCCCAGTGTGACCTTGCCGACTTCCAGCTTGTTGGCCAGTTCGGTCTGCATCATGCCCCCCGGATTATGTGACGAAAGCTCGGATAGCGCCCACCATTGCGAACGAGTGATGTTGTAGGGCTTCAGTGCCTTGTCCACCGCGATACGGCGCAGGCGGGAGACGTCGTGAATGAGGATCCCAAGTTTCATTAGTTTGTTATTTGGCATTGTGATCTGCTCTTGTTAAGAATAGTTATGGTTAGTTAGGTTTATTATATGCTTGGTTAAAGTGATGTGATGAATAGTTAAAATCGATTTTATCAATTCATTGTACTGATCAGTTAATGCAATCAGTCGTTTTCCAGTCGCCGGGCCCGCTCAACCCATTGCTCCTGACTGGCGCAGTTGCCGGATATGGTCCTTGTCGAAACCGTATGACAACAATACCGCATCTGCCTGTTGCGCGTGAGATGGTGGTGGCTTGTTCAGTGTTGCCGGCGTGCGGCTGAACCGCGGAGCAGGCGAAGCCTGCAAGACGTCACCTGCGCGGCAATAGGTTTGCCGGGCCTGGTTGTGGGGATGATTTGCAGCTTCCTCAAGAGTCAGAGCCGGGGTCACACAGGCTTCGCTGCCGGCAAATACATCAATCCATTCCGCCTGGCTGCGGCTTTTGAACACGGCGGCGAATTGCTGTTTCAGTGATGGCCATGATGCGATATCCATTTGCTCCGGCAGGGCGGTGATGTCCAGGCCCAGCCCGCTGACCAGGGCTGTATAAAACTTGCTTTCCAGTGCCCCTGCGGCCATGAATTTTCCGTCTGAAGTCTCGTAAACCGCGTAAAAGGGCGCTGCGCCGTCAAGGATGTTGCGGCCGCGTTCATCTGACCACAACTTCAGTGCGCGCAGGCCGAACACGGTTGAAGCCATCAGGGCAGATCCGTCTACCATGGCGGCGTCCACCACCTGGCCTGCGCCTGACCGGCTGGCTTCCAGTAAACCGCAGACCATGCCAAAAGCCAGTAGCAAGCCGCCTCCTCCCATGTCCGCAATCACATTCAGCGGTGGTTCGGGCGGCGCGTCAGCAGGGCCCAGCAGGGCCAGCACACCCGACAACGCGGCATAATTGATATCGTGTCCCGCGGTCCGGGCCAACGGACCCTGCTGGCCCCATCCGGTGAGGCGGCCATAAATCAGTTTGGGGTTGGATCGGAGGCAGTCATCCGGCCCCAGTCCCAGACTTTCCATCACGCCCGGCCTGAACCCTTCGATCAGCCCGTCGCTTGCGGCACACATGGTGAGCAGCGTGTGCACCGCGTCAGGTTGCTTCAGGTCAAGGCACAATGACCGCCGGCCTCGGTGTAACACTTGTTCTGCTACTTCAAACTCAAGCTCGCTTTGCTGTTCTCTCGGCCGCACCACGCGAACCACGTCTGCCCCCATATCAGCCAGCATCATGGCGCAAAAAGGCGCGGGTCCAATGCCGCCCATTTCAATGATCCGAAAGCCCTGCAACGGCCCCATATGAACCTTTCCTCGGCGAAAACGCGCCGTTTGAACCGGTATTTTCCGCTGACATGTTAACAGGCATATAATGGTAGCGGCCCGCCACAGGCTGACGGGAACCGTTCGCAGCGGCAAGGGGCGTGCAGACCACAGCCGGTCTGTAACACAGGCGAAACATATGAATTTACACCCACAAATCGCACGGCAACTCAGCGTTGCGCCGATGATGGCCTGGACTGACCGTCATTGCCGGTATTTCCATCGTCTGCTGGCGCCCGATGCTTTGTTGTACACCGAAATGGTTACCAGTGGGGCAGTACTTCACGGCGACCGTGATCACTTGCTCGCTTTCAATGTCGAGGAACACCCGCTGGCCTTGCAACTGGGCGGCAGCGAACCCGATGAATTGGCGGAGTGCGCGCGCATTGCCGCACGCCGCGGCTATGACGAGGTGAACCTGAATGTTGGTTGTCCGTCTGACCGGGTACAGCGCGGGCGTTTTGGTGCCTGCCTGATGCGCGAGCCGGAACGGGTGCGTGACTGTGTCAGGGCCATGCTGGATGCGGTGGACATTCCGGTGACGGTCAAAACCCGTCTCGGCGTAGATGAGCTGGACAGTTACGGCTACTTCAGCGATTTTATCCACCAGGTCGCTGAATCAGGCTGCCAGACCTTCGTGGTACACGCCCGCAAGGCCTGGCTGTCGGGTCTGAGTCCGAAAGACAACCGGGAGATTCCCGAACTGCGCTACGAATGGGTTTACCGGCTGAAGCAGGAAAATCCACAGTTGACCATCGTGCTTAATGGCGGGATTAATCAGGTGGAGGAGGTCACATCGCACCTGCAGCACGTCGACGGCGTGATGTTGGGCCGGGCGGCTTATCATAATCCCTGGGTTTTGTGGCAGGTCCAGCAAGCACTGGGCGGCAAGGTGCGTTGCACCGACCGTGCCGGCCTGATAGACGACATGAGCCGCTACGCCGCACGGCAACTCCGCTCCGGAGTTCCGGTCAAACACATCAGCCGGCATATGCTGGGTCTGTACCAGGGACAGCCGGGGGCACGTAAATGGCGCCGCTTTATTGCCGAGAACGCCCACCTGGAAAGTGCCGATGAGCGGCTGTTCAGGCAGGCATGGGCCAGCATGATGGATGTCGGCGCAGCCCGGACGGATAACAACAGAAAGCAGGCTGTTGCATGATTACCACGGACCCGCAATATCTGTTGGACGCGATGGATGCGGGCCGCATCTTCGCGGACTCTCCGGCCGTCCCGCGCGGCGTTTTCATGGTGGAACCGGTTAATTTTCATGTCAGCGAGCAGACCGCGCTGGATAACCGCTACATGGAGCGGAGCCGGCCAGCGGACCCGGACCGGGCGCTGGAGCAATACATCGACCTGCTGGCCTTGATCCGAGACTCCGGGATTCCCGTCAAAAGCTTTCCCGGGGATGCACGTACGCCCGATGACGTGTTTCCCAATAACGTATTTGCCACCGCCGGTGGCCGGCTGATTGTGGGGCACATGCTGCACCCCATCCGCCAACTGGAAACCACCCGCAAGGATATCCGGCAGTATTTCGAAGGCCGCGGCTATACCATCACCGATTTGTCGCTGCAGGACTGTATCGCCGAGCTGACCGGTGTGATGGTGATCGACCGCGCACGCCGGCTGGGCTTTTGCGGCATGACCGGAAGGGTGGATGACGCCGGAGTCAAGGTCATGCACAAGGCATTCGGGCTGCAGATCACCCTGCAATTCGACCTGGCGGAGGGTGAATACCACACCAATGTGGTGATGTCGGTGCTGGCCGGCCGTGCCTGTGTTGTACATGCCGGTTCCATAGCGAATCCCCGGGTGGTGCGGGCCCTGATGGGTTTATATGCCGGCCGGGTGTTGCTGCTGGATGATGATGAAAAAGCGGCCTTTGCCGGCAACTGCATCGCGCTGACCCCGCACGATGTGTTCATGAGTCAGGCCGCGGCCGATGCATTGCGCCCATCCAGCCGCTCGCTGCTGGAGAAGTGGGGGTTCCGTTTACGCTCGGTTGCGCTGGATGAAATTGAAAAAGCCGGTGGCAGCCTGCGCTGCATGGTGGGCGAAATTTACTGAGCCGCCACGGCGCCACGCCCGGTTCAGCCTCCATTCATGCTGATGGCATAGAATATAGCCAAACTCAAGGGAGCTATTACATTGCGCCACCGCTTTCATACATGGTTATTGGCTGGGATGCTGGCACTGTTGCTGCCGCTGACCGCCTGGGCGCAAACGTTGGAGCAGGCGGCCAGCCAGGCAGCCCGTCAGCACAACGCCAAGGTGTTGTCAGCGCGCACCGTGCAGGAAGGCTCCAAAACGGTACATGTCATCAAGTTGCTGACCGAAGACGGCGTGGTGAAAACCGTGCGCATCACGGTCCGTGAACGGAAGGGGAGATGATATGCGCGTGCTGATCGTGGAAGACGACCCGGCACTGGGCCAGTCCCTGGCGAAGAAACTGCGCGCCGTCGGGTTCGCGGTGGATCTGTCCGCTGACGGCCGCGAAGGCTTGTATATCGGCGAAGAATTTCCGCTGGACCTGGCCATCATCGACCTTGGCCTGCCCGAGATTTCCGGCCTGGAAGTGATCCGCAGGCTGCGCGCCAATGGGCGCTTGTTTCCCATCCTGGTGCTGACCGCCCGCTCCGACTGGAAAGACAAGGTGGAAGGCCTGGAAGCCGGCGCGGATGATTACCTGACCAAACCTTTTCACAATGAAGAATTGATGGCTCGTGTCAATGCCCTGATCCGGCGTGCCGGGGGCCATGCGCAGCCGGAAGTCAGTTTCGGCCCGCTGAAAGTCGACCTGTCCGCACAACGCGTTTACTTCAACAACGACGAAGTGGATCTGACCACGTTTGAATACAAGGTGCTGCATTACCTGGTGCTGCATCCCGACCAGGTGGTGACCAAGGCGGAACTGGCTGAACATATTTACGATGAAGATGCCGAGCGGGACAGTAACGTCATCGAGGTTTTTGTCGGCCGCTTGCGCCGCAAGCTGGACCCGGATGGTGTACTCAATCCGATCGAAACCCTGCGCGGCCGCGGATACCGGCTGACGCTGAAACCCGATGCCGACCTGTCCGCGATGGACGGTAGCGGGCAAAGTGCCTGAAACGGCAGCAAACACGCCGCCGCCCGGCGGCCAGCCACGGCGTGCTTTCTCTCTTCGTTTCCGCATGGCGGCAGTTGCCAGCCTGGTATTGGCGCTGGCCCTGGGCCTGGTGGGGGTGGCGCTGAATCTGGCGCACCATCAAACCGCGGTAACGGCGCTGCAAGCGCGCATGGAATCCTATGTTTACCTGGTGCTGGCGGCTGCCGAAGTAGACGAAAACGGCAGCCTGGAGGTTGGTGATGACATGGGTGACCCGCGTTTGAGCCAGCCCGGATCCGGTGTTTACGTGCAGGTCCACGGCAACCGCGCCAACTGGACCTCGCCATCCGCACTGGGGTTGCGCCTGCCTGAGTTGCAACACGTCGCGGCCGGCCAGGCGCGGTTCCTTGAGCCTTCCGAAGAAGTACCTTTCTACAGCTTCCAGTACGGCCTGGCCTGGCAATTGAACAGCGGGGAGGAAGTGCCATTTACCGTATCAGTGCTGGTGCCGGCCCGCGAGATTTCCCGCCAGACGCGGGCCTTTCGTCAGGGCCTGTGGCGTTCGCTGGGTACCGCCGGACTGATCCTGCTGCTGGCGCAACTGGCGTCCATTTACCTGGCGTTCCGGCCGCTGCAAAAAGTGGCCCGGGACGTGGCGCGGGTGGAAAGTGGTCAGAAGCCCGCGTTGGAAGGTCGTTATCCACGTGAACTGGAACCGTTGGCGCGCAATGTCAATCGCTTGCTGCAAACCGAAAAAGGTAACCAGCAGCGTTACCGCAATGCACTGGATTCACTGGCCCACAGCCTGAAAACACCACTGGCCATTTTGCGCACCAGCCTGGAAAGCCCGGAACCTGAATCCAGGGCTGCACTGGCGGCGGCCGTGGAGGACATGCATCACCTGGTAGCCACCCGCTTGCAGCGGGCGGCCGTTTCTGCCCGCCGCACCATGGTGCAGCCCGTGGACCTGGCGGCTGAAGTGGAGCGGGTGCTGGCCAGCCTGCGAAAAGTCTATTCTCAGAAAATGATAGAAACCATGGTTACCATCAGTCCGGGATTGCAGTTTTTCGGTGAGCAACGGGACCTGTTGGAATTACTCGGCAACCTGCTGGACAATGCGTTCAAATACGGCCAAGGCAAAGTCCGGCTGGTGGCAGGGGTAATGGACAGTTCACAGGCCCGGCCAGGGCTGTGGTTGCGGGTGGAGGATGATGGCCCGGGCATTGCACCGGAGCAGTGGCCCGCTTTATTGCAGCGCGGTGTGCGCGGCGACGAACGTCAGGAAGGGCATGGCCTGGGACTGGCGCTGGTACTGGAACTGGTCACCGCCTACGGGGGCAGTATGGAAATCCAGCAAAGCGAACTGGGCGGCGCTATGGTGTATGTTGAGCTGCCGGCCACCTGGTAGCATCGCGGTGGATCAATGCGGGCAATCCGCCACGGAACAGGTCTATGAATAACGACATCACGGCACTTTTGCATATCATGAAAACCCTGCGTGATCCGCAACAGGGCTGCCCATGGGACATACAGCAGAATTTCGCATCGATCGCGCCATACACCATAGAAGAAGCTTACGAAGTGGCCGATGCCATTCAGCGCGGCAACCTTGACGACCTGAAAGATGAACTGGGTGACCTGCTGTTGCAGGTGGTGTTTCACGCCCAGATGGCGCAGGAGCAGCAGGCATTCGCTTTCGGTGACGTCGTTGCGGCCATCTGTGACAAGATGGTGCGCCGGCACCCGCACGTGTTCGCGGACGAATCCATCAAGGATGTTCAGGCGCAATCACGTCACTGGGAAAACATCAAGGAGGCGGAGCGCGCACAGCAGGGCGCCAGCAGCCTGATGGATGGCATTCCGCGCGGCATGGCGGAGTTGCAGCGGGCCGTGAAACTGCAGAAACGCGCCGCCCGGGTCGGCTTTGACTGGACTCAACCGGAACCCATTCTGGACAAGTTGCAGGAGGAGTCCGCTGAACTGCAGGCAGCCATGACATCGGGCGACAAGCAGCATGTTGAAGAGGAATTGGGTGATCTTTTGTTTGTGGTGACCAATCTGGCCAGACGCCTGAAAGTGGATCCGGCCACAGCCCTGCGGCGGGCCAATGCCAAGTTTGAGCAACGGTTCCGCGCCATGGAGCAGGTCGCCGGCAGCCGTGAAGTGCTTGATGCCATGGAACTGGATGAGATGGAAAACCTGTGGCAGCAAGTGAAGCGGGCGGCCAAACAGTCGGCGCACGGCGAGCTGCCAGCGGAAGCCGCCAATGAATGAGTGGCTGATGGCGCAAGGCATCACCAGCCCACAGGTGGGCCTTTACGCCGGCTTGTTGCTGGGCGGCTTGCTGGCCGTCATGCTGGCCTGGTTTGCCTCGCGCCGCGCTGCCCGCGGCGAGCAGCAGCGCCTGCAGCCGCGCATTACCGAGCTGGAAGCAACGCAACAGGCTTTGCAGGCCCAGGTCACCCGGGCGGAACAGGATAAAGCCGTACTGGAAACGCGCGCAGCCGACCGCGAACAGCACTTTCTGGAACAAATAGCCCGGCTGGAACAGGCCGAACAACGCCTGTCGGAAAATTTCGAGCGGCTGGCGGCAAAAATCTTTGAAGAGCGCTCGGAAAAACTCTCCGACCTCAACCGCAAGCAGTTAGACAGCATTCTCAATCCGCTGAATGAAAAACTCACCGAGTTCCGCAACACGGTAACCGAAACGCACAAGAACGACACCGCGCAGCACCAGGTGCTGCAGGCCAAGCTGCGTGAACTGGAGCAGCTGAACGTTCGTCTGCACGATGATGCCACCAACCTCACCCGTGCGCTGACTTCCAGCGTCAAGGCGCAGGGCAACTGGGGAGAGCAGCAACTCGAACGGCTGTTGAACCTGGCGGGGCTGGAGAAAGGCCGCGAATACTCCACCCAGGTTTCGGTCACCACGGACAGTGGCCAGCGGGTGCAGCCCGACCTGGTACTGCACCTGCCGGAGGGCAAGTCCATCGTGATGGACTCCAAGGTTTCGCTCAATGCCTGGACCCGCTATCAGTCGGAAACCGAAGAAACCGGACGGGCGGTGCAGCTCAAAGCTCATGTTCAGGCTTTGCGTAACCATATAAAGACCCTGGGCGAAAAGCGTTATGCGGAGGTGGCTGAACTGCAGGCATTGGATTTCGTGCTGATGTTTGTGCCGATTGAGGCGGCCCTGATCGAGGCGCTGCAATCCGACCCGGAGCTGCCCGCATACGCGCTGGAACGCAAAGTGGCCTTGCTGTCACCAACCAATCTGCTGGCCACCTTGCGCACCGTGGCGGCGGTGTGGTCCATCCACAAACAAAATACCAACGCGTTGGAAATTGCCAGCCGGGCCGGCATGTTGTACGACAAGTTCGTCGGCTTCGTGGCCAATTTGCGCAGCGTGGGTGACCGCTTGCGCCAGGCCCAGCAAAGCTACGACGGCGCCTTCAGCCAGTTGTCCACCGGTGCCGGTAACCTGATGCGTCAGGCAGAAATGTTACGAGACCTGGGCGCCCGGCACACCAAGCAACTGGATCAGCAACTGGTGGAACGCGCCAGCAGCACCCACGCGGTTGACAGCCCGGACGTGGCGTCCGATGTAGTGCCTGATGATACGGACGCGCCAGAGGAAACCTGAAGCCACGGCAAATCCTTTCCCGCTGGCGCCGGTCAGAAAGTTGCCTGCCAAATTCTCACATCGCCGGTTCTGACCACAGGCCAGGGCGGCCGCTTCGTGCCGCCCGGGTGCGGCAAGTTTCGGACAATAACCCATTGATTAACCGATAATTGACATAACTTTACAGTTGTTTAATAATTGCGCCACCGAATCGGTAATTCGCGTTTGGCTGCAGCCATGTCCTGCGTCTGCGTTGTCTCCCGTTTCGACCGGAAGTGGGTGCCATAACAATGCCGGG
>JBFIHZ010000027.1:0-21268 GCA_041601535.1 Lysobacterales bacterium
CCCAGCCCTGGGTTGTCGCGTTCTTCCACCACCCGCCGTATACCAAGGGCTCGCATGATTCCGATACCGAAGGGCGGCTGATCGACATGCGGCAAAATGCCCTGCCCATCCTGGAAGCCTGGGGCGTGGACCTGGTCATGACCGGCCACAGCCACACCTACGAGCGCTCTTACCTGATCGACGGGCATTACGGTTCATCCGCCACCCTGGATCCCGTTGCCAATGTGCTGGATCCGGGCGATGGCAGCGAAGCGGGCGACGGTGCTTACGAAAAGCCCGATACCATCGCGGCTGACCATGCCGGTGCGGTATATGCCGTGGCCGGCAGTTCCGGCAAGCTATCGCTGGGCTACCCGCTGAACCACCCGGCCATGTTTGTCAGCCTGGAGTCACTCGGTTCGCTGGTGATTGACGTATCCGGCAACCGCATGGACGTGGTTTTTCTGGACCAGTCGGGCGCGCCACAGGATGAATTCACATTGTTGAAGACCCCGGACTTCGATCCGCCGTTGATCACCGGGGCCGCGGCCCAGGATGTCAACCACGTTCTGGTTGATTTCAATGAGCCGGTGGATGCGCTGGAAGCCAGCGATGCCAGCAACTACGTGATTGCCGGGCTGAGCATCAGCCAGGCGGAATTGCTGAGCGGCGACCGTACCGTGCGCCTGACCACCTCCAATATGACCCATGGCAGCAGCTATACCGTGGAAGTAAGCAATGTGCAGGATACCGTTGGTAACACCATTGTGCCCGGCAGCAGCGCCAGTTTCGACTTCTACGAAACCATGACCGTGTCATTCCAGGACGGGTTGCTGCCCAGCCCGGCGTATGCCGGCACGCGTGATGCCACCATTCGCGAAGCCTCTGCTGACACCCCTCTGGGGCTGGCTGGCACACTGGAAGTGGATGGCGACGAGCCGTCCGGCAGCGGCACCGACATGAGCATGCTGCTCAGTTGGGATGTGAGCAGCATACCGCCGGGTGCCACGGTTGAATCCGCACAGTTCCAGCTTGAAGTGACCAACATCAGCAATGGTGTTTACAACTGCCAGGGGCTACTGGCGCCCTGGACCGAAAGCGAGGTCACCTGGAACCAGGCCAGTACCGGCACCAGTTGGGGAACACCCGGCGCGAACTCTGCATCTGATCGCGACAGCGCGGTGCTGTGCAGCGTCAATGCCTCGGCACTCGGCCCGCTGGTGGTCAACCTGAATGCCGCCGGCGTGGCCTGGGTGCAGTCCTGGGTGAGCTCTGCCGCAAACAATCACGGCCTGGTCATCAGCCACCCTACCACCAGCGATGGCGCGGATTTCCACTCCCGCGAATCTGCCACAGCCATGGCGCATCCGCGCCTGCAAGTCACCTATCGTTTGCCGGTAAATCAAGCCTTTGTTGACCAGTTCGCCACGGCGGATGTGCCTGCTGCCGGTTCAGTAAGCGGCAATTTCAGTGACACCCATGGCGATGACGGCAATGTGCAAGTCATCACCGAGCGTGAAAGTGGCGGCAAGAAAAACAACCGCTACAGTTACCTGGATCACCGCTGGCAGTTTTCCGTTGCGGCTGGAGCCAGCGTTACGGTGTATGCCAATGCCTGGTCTGGCGGCTCGACCGATGGCGATGAGTTCGTGTTCGCCTGGTCGACTGACAACACCAATTTCACCGAGCTGTTCACGGTCAGCACTACCGCCAGCAGCAATGTCCAGTCGGCGCAGATTCCGGCCAGTGGCACGGTCTATATCCGCGTGACAGACACCGACCAGACCAGCGGCAACCGCAACCTCGACAGTGTGTTTATCGACCAGCTGTTTATCCGCACCGATAACGCGGCCGAGGTTGACCCACCGGCCGCGCCCACCGGCCTGCAGGTAAGTGGTGTGACCAGCAGCAGCATCAGCCTGGCCTGGCAGCACCCCAGCGAGGATGAAACCGGTTTTGACCTGCAGCGTTCGCCCAACGGCAGCGACGCTTGGGTGGACATTGCCAGCCCGGGCGGTGGCAGCAGCAGTTATGACGACGGCGGACTGGATGCCTCCAGCACGTATTTCTACCGCGTGCGCGCCACTAACAGCGGCGGTGTTTCCGCATGGTCAAACACCGCCAGCGGTACCACGGCGGCCGGGGCGTCCATCAGCCTCGGTGCCAGCGGCTACAAGGACAAGGGCAAACATGTCATTGACCTGAGCTGGTCCGGTGCAGGTGGCGCGAGCGTGGAAATCCTGCGCAATGGCAGCCTGATCACCACCACCGCCAATGACGGTGCTTACACCGATGCCACAGGAAACAAGGGCAGCGCGAGCTACAGCTACCGGGTATGCGAAGCGGGTGGCAGTCCGTGTTCAGATGACGTTTCCGTGGTGTTCTGATGGCCGTATCAGGGGCTTGAACGCACATCACCGCCCGAGCCGGCGGCCGCTCCCATATGGCCTGCCATTGTCAGCACGGCGGGCCATGAGTCTGGCTGGAATGCGCATCAATAAACGCCGTGGATGGCCGGGGCTGATGCTGGCCGGCCTGTGCCTGCTGTCCGTATCGGTCTGGGCACATCCCGACCTGCTGGCCCAGATCGAAGCGCTGGATGCGCGGCTGCAGCAGCAGCCGGAAGATGCCGAACTGCTGATGCGCCGTGGCGATCTGTACCGGCGCCATGAGGACTACGCGGCTGCACGGCGTGATTTTGCCGCAGCCCGCCAGGCCCAGCCTGAGCTGCCGCTGCTGGATTTTTACCAGGGCCGGCTGGCGCTGGAAACCGGCGAGGCCAGCCTTGCCAGTTCCCTGCTGAACCGCTATCTGGCCAGCCAGCCACAACATGCCGGTGCCTGGGTACTATTGGCTGAGGCCGAGTGGGCACAACAGCAGCCCGTGGTGGCAGCCGGCCACTACCAGCAAGCAATTACGCGCAGCCCGACCCCAACCCCGGCCCTGTACCGGCAGTGGAGCCTGGCCCTGGCGGCCGCGGGGCCGGCGCACTGGACCGCTGCCGGCGCTGCGGCTGCCCAGGGGCTGGAACGGTTCCCGGCCGATGTCTCACTGCTGGGGCTGGCCACGGATATCGCGCTGGCTTCCGGGCTGGCAAGCCAGGCAGCCGACCTGATCGCACAGCTGCCCGGGCCACTGCGGAAACTGCAGCAATGGCAGGCACGCGCGCAATTACAAAATTGCATGGCAGCACCACAACCGACCGGCGCGCCGGACCAGGCCTGTCTGCAACAGGCCAAAGAACGCCTGCTGACCCAATCCTCCAGCTCCGGCGGCTGATGCATATTCCGGTACCCGGGGTTTGCCACTCAGGCCGGACTGCCCGTCATCAGGCTGAACACGCCAAAACCGGCGCAGGGCGCGCCAGTGTAATGGTGGTTTCAGGTTCTCTCAGGCGCGGTGTTTTTCGAATGGAATACGGATGCTGATGGTCAGCCCATGGGGCTCGGTATGGCTCAGCCGGAAGGAATGCTGGCTGCCATACAGTTCCTGCAGCCGTTCGCGGGTATTGCGCAGGCCCACGCCCTTGGCATCGGGAATATCACCACCGACCAGGTCCACGCCCGGGCCGTCATCACTGAGCTGGATCAGCAAATCACCGGCGAATACCTTGGCTGCGATACGCAAATGACCGCCTTCTTCGGCGCGGGCTATGCCGTACTTGATGGCGTTCTCCACCAGTGGTTGCAGTAACAGGCTGGGGATCATGGCTTCCTGGGCTTCATCGCCGATATCCACTTCCAGGTTCAGACGGTCCTCGAAGCGGACTTTTTCAATATCCAGGTACAGCTGCAAGGCCGCCAACTCCTGCCGCAAGGTGATTTTCTGCATCGGATCGTTGTCCAGCGAATAGCGCAGGAAGCTGGACAGGCGGGTGACCATGCGGTTGGCCAGTTCGGTATCCTGTTCCAGGATCAACGTGGAGATGGCGTTCAGGGTATTGAACAAAAAATGTGGATTGAGCTGATAGCGCAGCATTTTCAGCTGCGCTTCGTGCGCCATGGCGGCAGATTTCAGGGCACTTTCGCGTATTTCCTGGAATATCCGGTAGTACTTGATGGCAAAATACAGGCCGCTCCAGGCCAGCATCACCGTCCAGCCGGACAAGTAACTCTCCAGGAAGGAAATTTTTTCGTAGATTTCCACCGCGGCCGGGCCGACTTTCTCCGACCAGGCATGCATGTCCTTGGTTTTCTCAATCCAGTTGTAAAACAGGTAGCCGCGGCTGCTCATCCACAGGTAGCCGGCGGCGAAGCTGCCACCCAGGAAGCCCAGCGCCTGCAACCAGATGGCGCGGTTCCACAGGAAACGATACAGGTAGCGCAAACCCAGGCTGAGCACGATGGCAATAGCGGTCACCACGGCCACGTAGTAACCATAGTTGGGCGCGACCTCTCCGAATGCCGCCAGCGTGTAGCCGTACTTGCCGATCAGGCCCCAGGCGGCCCATCCACCCAGCTGCAGCACCCAGAAAAGATGGCGTGGATTTTCCAGCCAGTTTCTGATCTTCATGGGTCAATTCTACATGGTTGCCCTGGCAATACACCGCCAAATATCCACTACAGGCGGCAACTCAGCCGATGAATTATTCGCTTTGGCGATACAATCTCCGTTTACCGCAACAAACCCTCGTACTGGCCGAAAGTACGCGTAACGCGCCCAAGGCGTTGAACCACGAGCGTAGCTCAAGGTCGGACACCGAATGGGCAGGCGTTGCCGGCGGCCCGTTGCCGGGCCGGGTCAAACCTTCAGGATGAACAGCGATACCGGCCGCCGCGGTAGACACCCGGCGGCGGCCGGTCCAAAGGCCCGGCGGGATTACTCTGCCGGCTTGCGGAACTTCAGCGTCATGCGGCTGGATTCACCAATGGCCTTGTATTGTTCGGCCAGTTCCGGATTTTCTTTGCTGGTGGCCAGCGAGGGAGGCAGGCGCCACACGATATCCTCATCACCCGGCTGGTCCTTGGGGTTCAGGTTGATGTCGCTGGATGCAACAAACTCAAAGCCGGCGTCCTGCATGAACTTGATCACGTGGTCTTTTTTCAGGTAACCCCGGTTGCCGTCGGCCCAGTCATCGGGCTTGTCGGCTGGTGCCAGGTGCTGCACCACACCCACGATTCCGCCTGGCTTCAATACATCATAGGCATCCTTCAGCGCCGCTGAGCGGTATGCGCCCTGGCTTTCAAACCGGTTCAGGTTGTGCAATGCGCGGATCAATACAACGGCATCGGCTGTGCCTTTGGCTGATTCAGGCATGGAGCCAAACGCAAACGCTGAAACCGATGCACTGTCGTCTCCACCCCAGGTTTCAGCTTCCTTGGTCCAATCAGCCGCCCAGGTCTGTTTGGCTGCAATGAACTCATCAGGGAAAAAACCGAACAGCGGATACATATCAGCCGCGTAATCGGCGCCAATCAGGTGGCCTTCAGCACCCAGGTAAGGCAGCAAAATCTTGGTGTACCAGCCTCCACCGGGCAGTGCCTCCAGCACGGTCATACCGGGCTCAATGCCGAAAAACTCCAGTGTTTCCTGTGGATGACGGTAAACATAACGCGCCTGCACCTCTTCCGGCTGGGCAGCCAGCACGGCGGCCAGGCGTTCGGAATCCGCCTGCGCGGTGGTGGCGGCCAACAACATGCCGGGGAGCAACAAACAAGCTGTTAATTTCTGCATGGTAAAATCCTCGCGTAAATCAATTAGCATTGCACATCAGTTTTCAGACATTATTAACCGATTCACGTTCACAGTTCATCACGCAGTTTGGCAACGGTAGCGTGGCTATTCGGCTGGATAATCCGCCTGCATGCATATTCTGATCATCATACTGGTGCTGTTAGCCCTGATCGTCGGCCCCGGCATCTGGGTCAAACGGGTCATGAACCGTTACCGCCTGCCGCATGATCGCTATGCGGTCAGCGGTGCCGAGACGGCACGCCGCCTGCTGGACGCCAACGGGCTGCAAGCGGTGCGGGTAGAAGCCACAGAAGCCGGCGACCATTACGATCCGACAGAAAAGGCCGTGCGGCTTTCAGCCGCCCACCACGACCCGCACTCACTGGCCGCCGTGGTGGTGGCCGCGCATGAAGTGGGCCACGCGCTGCAGGACGCCAGCGGCTATGCGGCATTGCGCTGGCGAACCCGGCTGGTTCACTGGGTGGCACCGCTGGAGAAAATCGGCGCTGGCCTGCTGTTCGCTACCCCGCTGGTTATGGGGCTGACGCGCGTGCCACTGGCCGGCCTGTTGATGTTCGCCGGCGGCATGCTCACGCTGGGCGCCGGCGTACTGGTTCACCTGTTGACCCTGCCCACCGAACTCGACGCCAGCTTTGGCCGTGCCTTGCCCATGCTGGCACAACACGATGTGCTGATCGACGGAGATGAGCGTCATGCACGGCGATTGCTACGCGCCGCCGCGCTCACCTACGTGGCCGCATCGTTGATGAGCCTGCTGAACATGGCGCGCTGGTGGGCCATCCTGAGGCGCTAGCCTGCTGCTTCTTTCCTCCCGGTTATTTCTGAACAACCGGCCGCACGCGAACGATCTCGCCCGGGCTGCCGTTGGTCACGATATACAGGAATCCGTCCGGCCCGGTGCGCACGTCGCGAATGCGCACACCCAGTTCACTGAACAGGGCTTCTTCAGCCACCACCTCGTTATTCTCTATCTCCAGCCGGCGCACCTCATGATCCACCAGTGCGCCGACAAACAGGTCGCCTTGCCAGTCCGGAAAGGCATCGCCCTGATACACCGCCAGGCCGGAAGGCGCAATGGAGGGAACCCAGTAGTGCCGTGGCTGAATCAAGCCCGGCAAGGCTGTGTGTGGCGAAATCATCGCACCGCTGTAATCGATACCATACGTGGCCACCGGCCAGCCGTAATTGGCGGCGGCCACGATGCGGTTAAGCTCATCGCCGCCCCTGGGGCCGTGCTCGTGCAGCCAGATGGTTCCATCGTTGCCAATGGCCAGGCCCTGCGGATTACGCAAGCCCATGCTGTAAATGTAACGTGCCAGTGGGAAGGGATTACCGGCCGCCGGGCTGCCGTCATCGTTCATACGCAGCACCTTGCCGAGCTGACTGTTCACATCCTGCGCCTGCTCACGGTAGTCAAAACCATCACCAGTGGTCAGCAGTAAACTGCCGTCGGGCAAAAACGCCATGCGGCCGCCATAGTGCATCGGTGTGTCTTTGCGGGAAGCTACCCGAAAGATCACCGAAAGGTCCTGCAAACGGTCACCTGCCAGGCGGGCGCGTGCCACGGCAGTCCCGTTATCCCGCGCGCTGCCCTCGGCATAGGACAGGTAGATCAGCTGGTTCTCAGCAAATTGCGGGTGCAGCACCACATCAAACAACCCCCCCTGGCCGGCGGCGTAAACCTCCGGCAGCCGGACGATGGGCGCACTTATTTCGCCACTGCTGCTGACACGCCGCAGGCGCCCCGGCCGCTCGGTCACCAGTAAAGAACCGTCGGGCAGAAACGCCAGGCTCCAGGGCGTATCCAGCCCGCTGGCCACCGTTTCCAGCCGCCAGGAAACATCGGCCGTGCCAGTCGACGCACTGCCCGCCAGTAGCAGGCAGAGCAGCAGCAGGATCAGAGGGTGTTGCAGTTTTATGCTCATTTATCGCAGTATCATCAGGTCAGCCTGGCGGTCAGCGCGCCCATCCACTTGATGCAGCGGGCTGCCCAAACCGCAGGATCAGCAATAAGGGGAAGTCATGAATCTACCCGATACCATACGTCCCAACCCGCTCAGAGTCCTTATAGCCTACCTCGGCTCGGTCGTATTTGCCTATACCTTGGCCACCGTGTTCGCGACGCAGTCCGTGGTGCTGCGGCTGGCGGATATGGGTGTCGGGCTTTCCCTGGTGGAAAACCTGCACATGGTGGGGCACGACCTGGCCGGCATGACGGGCATCTTTTTGCCGCTGATTGCGGTGGGCTTTGCCGTGGCCATGGCGCTGGCCGGCGGACTCAGCCGCTGGCAAGCTCATTGGCGCACGGCCTGGTTCGTGCTGGCCGGGGCTGCAGCGCTGCTGACCATTCACGCGGCGCTGAAACTGACCATGGAAGTGACCCCGGTGGCGGTGGCCCGCAGCCTGCCCGGACTGGCAAGCCAGGCCCTGGCCGGCGCACTGGGCGGGCTGGCCTTCGTTCTGATACGGCCTGTTAAAAAATGAGTCACTACCTGTGACCCTGGAATCCTGGCTGGCCGTAGTTGCCGTTTGTTCGCTGGGGGCGATGTCACCCGGCCCATCGCTGGCGGTGGTGTTACGCCATACCCTCAATGGCGGACGCAAGCAGGGTTGCCTGGCCGCGCTGGCGCATGGGTTTGGTGTGGGCATGTATGCCTGGCTGTGCATCAGCGGGGTGGCCTTGCTGATCACCAACTCGCCCCGGGTGTTCCTGTTGTTCCAATGGGCCGGAGCCGCCTATCTGGCGTGGATGGGCATTTGCGGGCTGCGTGCCCAGGCCCCTCCCGAGGAAGCGGCCGGCATGCCAGCCCGCAGTGATGGCGCCGCCCGTGATGGTTTCCTGATTGTATTTCTCAACCCCAAGATTGCGGTATTTTTCATCGCGCTGTTCAGCCAATTGGTGGGCAGTGAAACCACCTGGCTGGGCCGTTTGGGTTATGCTGCCACGGCAGGAACGATTGATGCGCTGTGGTACGTATTGGTGGCCTGGCTGTTCTCGGCCCCGCGCTGGCTGCACAGGCTGCAGGCCGATGCGGTATGGCTGGACCGTCTGTTTGGCATTATTTTGCTGGCCCTGGCGGCCCGTTTGGTACTGGAAACCCTGCTATAGGACAAGGCATGGCACTACTCGATAATGCATTGATTTTTGCCTATCTCGCGCTGTTGATCGCTGTCGGGCTGTACGCCAATCACAAACAAAACGATGTGGACGACTACTATGTGGCGGGCCGCCGCCAGGGCAGTTTTTCCATTGCCTGCCTGTGGCTGGCCGGCTGGGTGGGCGGGGCGTCCATTATCGGCAGTTCCGGCAAGGCCTATGAGGCCGGCATCACCGGCGTATGGTATGTCGCTTCGCTGGCACTGGGCTGTTTGCTCTACGGCTTGATATTCGCCCGCCGCGTCAAGATCCTGGGTGACAGGCACCACTACCTCACCTATCCGGATTTGATTGAAAACCATTACGACAGCCGCACCCGCGTGATTGCCACCATCACCACCTCGGCCGCCTATATCGCGTTCTCGGCTGGCCAGCTGGCCGCAGCCGGCAGTATCCTGCACGTATTGCTGGGCTGGGATTTCACCTCCGGCCTGCTGCTGGCCAGCGGCATCGTGGTGCTGTACACCGCCACGGGCGGCTACCTGGCAGTTGCCTGGACGGACTGGATACAGTTCGTGCTGTTGTTGATAGGTGTGCTGCTGATTGGTTTGCCCATCGCCATCGAGCAAACCGGCGGCTGGACTGCTATGACCAGCGAACTGCCCGCCACTTACGTGGACATTGGTGCCTGGGGCTGGTCGGCCATTCTCGCGCTGGTGATCAGCATCATACTGACCTTTTTCACCGCGATGGATTCCTACACCCGCACGTTTGCCGCCAGCAGCCCGAAAGCGGCCCGCAATGGCGCCTTGCTGGCGGTTGTATTCATGCTGCCCATTGCCATCGCGGCCACCTGGATGGGCATGAGCGCGGCGGTATTGTTCCCGGGCATCGTGGACAGCAATGATGCACTGACCACGTTCGTGGTGGAACTGTTCCCGGCCGGGCTGAAAGGTGCCATGCTGGTGGGCATCCTGGCGGCCATTATGTCTTCGGCTGACATCTGCATTCTCACCGCATCGGCCAATATCACGCGCGATGTCTACCAGCGTTTTATTGACCCGGACATTACCCAGGCACGCATGTTGCGCCTGGGCATGGTTGCATCGCTGGGTATTGGTTTGCTGGCGGCACTGCTGGCCTGGAAAATGCAAAACGTGCTGGATATTCTGCTGCTGGCTTTCACGCTGAACTCGGCCGCATTGTTCCTGCCCACGCTGGCGGCGGTCTATGCCTGGCGGGTGAACTCCGTCACCGCGTTCTGGAGCATCTGCCTGTCACTGGCCACGGTGCTGGCCTGGTATGCGGCCGCGGCACTGGAATTGGGGCCACTATTCAAACTGGAACCGCTATGGCCCGGTCTGCTGGTCGCCATCGTCAGCTTCCTGACCCTGAAGGCCAGACAGCCCGACCCACAGCAAACGGTGCCTGACCCCGCATGAGCAGCAAACCCGCCACCTTTGACGGCGCCCCGCCGCCGGGCCATATCAATTTTGGCGTAGGCCAGCCATCGGCCGATGCGTTGCCGCTGGACCTGATCCGCCAGGCCAGCGAACATTTCCTGGCCAGCGCGCAGCCGCTGGAACTCAACTACGGCGTGCGCGAGGGTGACGAACGCTTCCGCGATGCGCTGGCGGCGTTCCTGAGCCGGCATTACGACTCACCGGCACGCGCCGAATCCTTGTTGCTGACTGCGGGCAATTCCCATGCGCTGGATTTTGTCTGCACCACCTTCACCCGGCCGGGCGACACCGTGTTCGTGGAAGAACCAAGCTATTTTCTGGCCTTCCAGGTGTTTCGCGACCACGGCCTGAATATCGTCGGCATCCCGGTGGATGAAAACGGCATGCGGATGGATCTGCTGGAAGCCGAGCTGGCGCGCACCACGCCGGTGCTGATCTACACCATCCCCAGCTTTCTCAACCCCGGCGGACAATCCTTGAGCGCCGAGCGCCGCCGCCGGCTGGTGCAACTGAGCGAGCAACAGGGGTTTTTGATCGTGGCTGACGAGGTGTACCAGTTGCTCAGCTATTACGGTCCGGCACCGGTCGCGCTGGGCAGCCTGGCAGAACAACAGGCCAGTGCGCAACTGGAAAATGGCGGTGGGCAAGACAGCGGCCGGGGCAGCATCCTGTCATTGGGCTCGTTTTCCAAGATACTTGCGCCCGGACTGCGGCTGGGCTGGATTCAGGCACCACCCGACCTGATGGCGCGCATGCTGGACAACGGCAGCCTGAACAGCGGCGGCTCGTTCAACCACTACGCATCCCACCTGGTGCGCCAGGTGCTGGAGCAGGGAATGCAGGATGCGCATCTGGAACATCTGCGTGAGCTGTATCGCAGGCGGGTGGAGGCCATGGACCAGGCATTGCATCACCACCTGGCTGATCTGGCCCGCTGGCAGAAACCGCAGGGTGGCTACTTTTTCTGGCTCCAGTTGCAGCAGGACGCTGACTCCGAGGCCTTGCGGCAGCAGGCGGATGCGTTCCGTACCGGCTTCCAGCCGGGGCCAAAATTTTCCAGCACGGGCGCATTCAAACACTGCCTGCGGCTGAGTTTTGCCCACTACAACGAAGACGATATCAGTGAAGGTGTAGAACGGCTGGCGGCACTGCTGCAAGCCTGACCGCGGCATGTTATAAACACCCCATGAACTTCGTCCGAACGTCTTTTCCCGTGGGGCCCTTGCAGTGCAATTGCACGGTGCTGGGTGATACTGATTCCGGCCTGGGCTACGTGTTCGACCCGGGTGGCCATGCCGAGCGCATCATGGCCGCCGTGACCGAGCTGGGTCTGAAAATCGTTGGCATCATTCATACCCATGCCCACCTCGACCATTTCCTGGCTGCCGGTGAAATCCGCCGTCAGACCGGCGCACCGATCTGGCTGCACCGCGGCGACAAATTCCTGTGGGACAGCCTGGAGCAGCAATGCAGCGCCTTCGGCGTGCCCTATACCCCTCAGCCGGACCCCGATCACTGGCTGGAAGATGAGGAAGGCCTGGAATGCGGCGGTAACTGCATTCATACGCCCGGCCATACGCCCGGTTCCACCAGCTTTTATTTCGAGCAGCAGCAATTGCTGATCGCTGGCGACACGTTGTTCCTGGGTTCGGTGGGCCGCACCGATTTCCCCGGCGGCGATGCCAGGGCGCTGCAGCAATCCATCCAGCGCAGGGTCTACACCCTGGACGAAGCCGCCACGGTGGTGACCGGACATGGGCCGGAAACCAGTATTGGCCGGGAAATGCGGCAAAACGCCTTTGTCCGTGTCTGAACCGGCTTAGCCACGGACCCTTGCCCACCCTTGGTGAAATTGCCGGGCAGCCGCCCGATCGGTTAATATTTTATACTTGAAATAATTGATCAGATTCGCGGTCTGGCGGACGGCCGCCGGGGCTGCTTTTCACCAGCCTGTTGCGGGCAAGCCGCTGGGCCGATGCCGTTGCGCCTTGTCAATCGAATCTGCAACCACGCACATGCGGGAAACACTGATATGAACCAGCCAGCAGAGTCACAGTCAGTCGACATCAACCAGTTGTTTCCGCCAGACCCGCAAACCGGCATTTACCTGCTCAGCCACTCGGTAGGCCGGCCACCGGCCAACGCCCGGCAGGTGCTGGCACGGGACTATTTTCAGGCCTGGGAGAGCGGCCGCGCGGATACCTGGAACTCGTGGCTTAAGGCCATTCACGGCTTTAACAAAGCCGTGGCGGCGTTGCTCAATGGCCAGGCCAGCCAGATTTGCCCGCAAGTCAACCTGTCCAGCGCACTGACCAAGGTGATGTTTGCCCTGCCGCGCCAGGCGGGCCGCAATGTCATCGTGCTGACCGAGCACGATTTTCCGTCGATGGGTTTCGTGCTGGAGAAAGCCCGACGAGCCGGTTTCGAATTGCGTTTTATCCCGGCCGATGAGGACACCGGCGATGCAGCGACCTGGCAGCGGCAGCTGGGCAAGGACGTGGCGATGGTGTTTATCACCCATGTGCAGTCCAACAGTGGCCGCCAGGTGCCGGTCGCGGATATCGCTGCGCTGGCGCGGCAGACGGGTTGTGTTTCGGTGGTGGATATCGCGCAGTCTGCCGGGGTGATTCCGATTGACCTGCAAGCCTGGCAGGCGGATTTTGTACTCGGATCCTGCGTCAAGTGGTCCTGTGGCGGCCCCGGCGCCGGCTACCTGTGGGTGTCCGATGAAATGGCCGAACAGTGCCAGCCGGTGGACGTGGGCTGGTTTTCCCACGCCCAGCCATTCGAGTTCGATATCCACCATTTCGAATACGCGCCGGCCGCGCTGCGTTTCTGGGGTGGCACGCCATCGGTTATGCCCTATGTGGTGGCTGCCAACAGCATCCGGCAATTACACGCGTACGGCATCAGCCGCATCCGCCAGCACAACCTGCGCCTGAGCCGGCTGTTGATGGATGCCGCAGGCGCGGCCAACCTGGTTTCGCCGCTGCAGGATGACGCACGGGGTGGCACCGTGGTGGTGGCTTTTCCCGAGGCCGCCCAGCAAAAACTGATGGCTGATCTCAATGCGGCGGACGTACGCTTTGACGGCCGCGCCAGCGGCATCCGCCTGTCAGCGCATATCTACAACACGCAGGAAGAAATCGAGACCGTGTGCGGTATCTTGCGCGCGGCCAACGGTTGAGGCCGGCCCTAGCAGGAGGCAAAACTGCCGCCCGCGGGACTCAGGACAGTTCGCGCATGCCCTGTTCCAGACCGCTGACGGTAAGCGGATACATGCGGTTTTCCATCAGTTCGTTGATGATGCGGATGGACGGTGTATGCGCCCAGCGCTTCTGCGGTTCGGGATTCAGCCAGATGGCTTTGGGGTAGGTGTTCAGCAGGCGTTGCAGCCAGGTGGCGCCCGGCTCTTCGTTGAAATGTTCCACGCTGCCACCGGCGTAGGTGATTTCGTACGGGCTCATGGTGGCATCGCCAACCAGGATCACCTTGTAGTCGGCGGCGTACTTGTGCAGCACGTCCATCACCGGTGTTTTCTCAGTGAAACGCCGCCGGTTGTCTTTCCACACACCCTCGTAGATGCAGTTGTGGAAATAAAAATACTCCAGATGTTTGAACTCGGTCTTGGCCGCCGAGAATAACTCCTCACACACGCGCACGTGATCATCCATGGAGCCGCCCGCATCCAGGAACAGCAGCACCTTGATGGCATTATGCCGCTCCGGCACCATCTTGATATCAAGGTAGCCGGCATTGCGCGCGGTGGATGAGATGGTGTCCGGCAGGTCCAGTTCATCGGCCGCGCCCTGGCGGGCAAATCGGCGCAAACGGCGCAGTGCCACTTTCAGGTTGCGCGTGCCCAGCTCCAGCGAGTCGTCCAGGTTACGGTATTCGCGTTTTTCCCACACCTTGACGGCAGAACGCTGGCCACCCTGCCCGCCAATGCGGACACCGGCCGGATTGTAACCGCCCGAACCATAGGGTGAAGTGCCGCCGGTGCCGATCCACTTGTTGCCGCCCTGGTGACGCTCATTCTGTTCTTCCAGCCGCTTGCGCAGCGTGTCCATCAACTCGTCCCAGTCCATGGCTTGCAGCGCGGCCTTTTCCTCGTCGCTGAACTGGCGGTCAAACATCTGCCGCAACCAGTCTTCGGGGATGTCCGCGCCTTCGGGACCAAATGCCTGCTGGATATTCTTGAAATGCGCACCGAATACCCGGTCAAAGCGGTCGTACAGGGCCTCGTCCTTCACCAAACAGGCACGTGACAGGTAATAGAACTCATCAATGCTGTAGTTCGCCAGGCCCTGTTTCAGGCCTTCCAGCAAGGCCAGGTATTCGGTAATCGAAACCTTGAGCCCACCGTCACGCAGCTGGAAAAAGAACTGGGTCAACATACGTTCAATACTTACCGTGCGTCACGCTGATGCAGGAAAATCAGGCGTTCAAACAGGTGGATGTCCTGCTCATTTTTCAGCAGTGCACCGTGCAGCGGCGGCAATACCTTGCGCCGGTCATCACTGTTCAGGGCTTCCGGCGGTATGTCCTCGGCCAGCAACAGCTTCAGCCAGTCCAGCAACTCGGAGGTGGAGGGCTTTTTCTTCAGGCCGGGTACTTCCCGCAGCCGGTAGAACGCTTCCAGCGCTTCTTTCAGCAATTCCTTTTTCAGGCCGGGGAAATGCACCTCCACGATGTCCGCCATGGTGTCGGCATCGGGAAAACTGATGTAATGAAAAAAGCAGCGGCGCAAAAACGCATCGGGCAATTCTTTCTCGTTATTGCTGGTGATGACGATAATGGGGCGGTGCTTGGCCGCCACGGTCTGATGGGTCTCGTAGACGTAAAACTCCATGCGGTCGAGTTCACGCAACAGGTCGTTGGGGAACTCTATGTCCGCTTTGTCGATCTCATCAATTAGCAACACCGGCTGAACATCCTGCTCAAAGGCCTCCCACAAGGGGCCCTTGACGATGTAATTGGCAATGTCGTGCACGCGTTCGTCACCCAGCTGGGAATCGCGCAGGCGCGCCACCGCGTCGTATTCGTACAGACCCTGCTGGGCCTTGGTGGTGGACTTGATGTGCCACTGCAACAGTGGCTTGTCCAGGCCGCGGGCGATTTCTTCAGCCAGCTGTGTTTTACCAGTGCCCGGTTCGCCCTTGATCAGGATGGGCCGGCCCAGGGTGACGGCGGCGTTGACGGCGGTGGTCAGATCAGCGGTGGCAACATAGCGGTCGGTGCCGCTGAAGCGTTGCCCACCGGGCTTGGATTTATCAGACAAGGTTATACTCCGGGCAAATGACTAGTTTAACGGAACAGACAGTTAATTATGGGAAGTGTAAACATGGGTACAAATGACGTGAAACCAAAGGCAATGTGGACAATTTTCCATGCAGGGAAATACCTTGCGCTCGGCCTGTTGCTGGCCAGCGCGGCAATGACCGTGCAGGCTGAACAGCTGGTGCGCACATTTTCGGGCGAACGCACCGGCACCACAGGTGAGTTTGAAGTGAAGGCCCCATGGATCATGGACTGGCGTACCACCGGCGATTACAGCAAGGTCGCGGCCGTGGACGTGTCGCTGTTCAATGCCACCACCGGCGTGCATGAGGGTACGGCGCTGCGCACCAAAGTGTCCGGCAACGGCGTGCGCCTGTTTGAACAAAGCGGCCGGTTCTATTTCCGCGTTGATGCCACCTTGATGGACTGGACGCTGAAAGTGATTCAGCTCACGCCGGAAGAGGCCGAGCAGTACAAACCGGTATCAAAAGACCCGTTCGATCTTTAGGGTTTAATCTGCGGCGTCCTCCAGCCGCACCAGCTCAATCTGGAAGACCAGCGCTGCATTGGCGGGGATATCTTCGCCAATGGCGCGCTTGCCATACGCCATACCCGGTGGCACCAGCAGCATGCGCCTGCCACCAGCCTGCATTCCCAGCACACCTTCGTTCCAGGCCGGCATGACGCCGTCGGTGCCAATCACAAAACGCACGGGCTCTGTGCGGTTGCGCGAGTTGAATATTTCGCGCCCGCGCGCGCCCGCTTCATCGAGCCAGCCGATGAATTCAATGGTGGCCACCTGGCCCGCTTGTGCCACCGGACCACTGCCTTTTTGCAGGTCCTTGATTTTCATGCCTCCGGCGGCGGTGCGGAATTCTTCGGCAGGCGCGGAGGCTGACATCAGCACAAGCAGTACAACGGCTAACAGACTGAGTGATTTCGACATCATTTTTCCCATTTCACCTGTGTCCTCGTGGCATGCGCTCGGGCCATTCATGGCGCACACGCCGGATCGCCTTCTGACCAGCGGGAGCGGCACCATTGTTTCTCAGCCAGCAGGGAATGGCCGGCTTCACTGGGATGGAAGCAGTCGCCGCTGTTTACATGGCTGGAACTGAACTGCACGTCAAAGATATCCACGAATTCGGCATTGGGCAGCAGACCATTACCCTGATATTCATCCAGCACATCACGCAAAATCGGGTTATAGGTATCGCGAATTGCCGCGTGGAAGGCCTTGCGACGCTGGCAGTTCGCGCCATCCCCGGGATACACGGTATCCGGGTCCTGCCGCGAAGCTGAGCTGGCGCAGTCATCGGCAGCGTTTTCCAACAGGTTCTGACACGGCACGAACGGCCAGGCAAATACGCGGCACCACAAGTTATCGCGCTTGGCGTTCCACAACCAGTAAATATCCGGGATGCTCGAGATCTGCACATTCACGTTATCGGTGAAGCCGGCCCCCGCCAGCACATCCAGGCCGGCGCGGTACTGATTTTCAAACTGCAAGGGGTCGGTCATGTCCGCCAGCGAGTCGGCGCACACGTCGTTATTGCCCAGCAGCACGGTGACCATGCCGGCAGTACCATCCGGCAGGCCAACAGCGGCGGACGCGACCGCCTGTGCCTGGTTGGCGAAATCCGCCATAACCGATCCACTGATGGCCTGGTTGAACGCACCATCACGGCTGGAGTTGTTCTCGGTATAGGCTGCGGCATCCCGCAGCTCAAACCGCTCGTTCAAGGCATTGACACTGTCACCCGCCGCGTAGCCGGTTGACCACACCAACTGGTGATTGGCAGCGCCTATGGTGCCATTGGCCGCTTCGCCTTCACCGATTGAATCGCCTACATTGAACTGGTTCAGTGGCACGGGATCCTGGGAAATCTCTATATTGCAGAACGCATCGCAACCATCACCAGCATCCAGGTTGCCGTCGTCACACTCCTCGCTGTACTCCGGCAGGCCATTGCCACACACCGGCACCGGGTCGCAGGCATTGGCGCCGCACTGGTTGGTTGCACAAGTATCCAGGCCGCAGCAAAAACGGCTTTTCGGCTTGCCATCGGTTCTGCCCGGGCAATCGCTGCAGCCGAGGCAATCCTCGCCGTCATTACAGATGCCGTCATTGTTGCACGCTGCGGGAGGGCACACGCCGCAATCGGTGGCACAACTGCTGCACGACTCCGAAGCCTGGCAGATGTTGTCCCCGCACACCGCCGCCGGCCCGCAATCCAGTGGGCAACTGGCCTGGGTTTCACCGCCGCTGCATTTATTGTCACCGCAATACGGCTTGGCCGCCTGGGCCTCCATTGCCACGACGGCCAACAGCAGCGCGGCGATGAAAACAAGGCCAGTCCGAAACATGGAAGGCTTGACCACGAATGACTTCAGCTTCTTATTCAATCCACCCACCCCCATCATTGGCAGCCTGCGATTAAGGCATGGCTTTCACCAAAGACTAGTTGCCGCGGCGAATTTGTGCAAATCCAGGCATGCGTGCGGGGAGATGCCGGGCTTTCAAACCCGCCACATCCGCCAGCTAGCCCATTACAATAGCGCAATGCTTGCACAAGACACCTGGATATTTGGCTACGGTTCGCTGATCTGGCGAACCGGGTTTTCATTTGCGGAAAGCCGGCCGGCATTCGTACGCGGCTGGGCGCGGCGATTCTGGCAAGGCTCCACCGATCACCGCGGGTTGCCGGGCGCGCCCGGACGGGTGGTGACACTGATCCCGGCAGAAGGCGCGGTGTGCTGGGGCCGCGCCTTCCGGCTGCACACTGACCAGCGGGACGAAGTGATGGAGCAGCTCGATTACCGCGAGAAAGGCGGTTACCAGCGGCTGTTGCTGCCACTGTATTTCAACCCGGACCAGGCGGTGCAGGGCACGGTGTATCTGGCCACCGCGGACAACCCGAACTACCTGGGTTCAGCCAGTCCGGCCGAAATCGCACAGCAGGTACGTCACGCCCATGGGCCCAGTGGGCCGAATACCGAGTACGTGATGCAACTGCACCGTGCCCTGACTGAACTGGGTGCCGAGGATCCGCACATCAGCGAGATCATCGCTGCATTGGAGCCGCTGCGGCCTGCCTGATGCCGCACTGGCAGCAGAGCTGCAGCGGATATGAGGTTTGTGCCCCTTATTTCCGCCAGATACGCGGATCCTCATCGGAATGGCTGGCCTTGTAGGCAGGCATCAGGCGGCGGTATTGCTGGTGCAGGAATTCAGCCAGATCCGCGAATTCAGACACGGTCATTTGCGAGGTAAAATGCGGCATGACCGGCAGATCCTCTTCGACACCCTGTGCCCTGGCTGCGCCGACAAACTTGGGCGAAACCGCGTGATCCGGATAGGCGATGGCGGTTAACAATTCACCGTAGTTTTTCACCCGGTGCATGCGCACGCCGATGTTCAGCACCATGGCCGGATCGCTGGCGCGTTCCGGCAAGTCAACGTCCGGTATGGCATGGCATTCATAACACTGGTACTTGACGAACACCTGCTGGCCACGGCCGGCATCGCCAGGCGGCATAACAAACCCGGCCGTTGAGCGGGGTTTTTCAGAGCACGCTGTCAAGCCAAATACGGATAAACAGCACAACATGAACAGTTTACGAATCAACATTCCGGAAGCTCCAGTTCTGGGTTTATACTGCTGGGCGTCAATCTTGCGATGACCGTGTGCCGCGCAAGGCGGATCAGACCTGGCGGAACCCACATGCAGGCCCGGCAAGCTGTCAACGTATAATCTACCAAACTTCAGCCGGGCAAAGGCAAGTCCAATCCTAGTATAGTCCGTGCTTTAATAATTTGAGTTGGGTCAAGAAACCCGTTTGTTGGATAATCTGGGATGGTGTGCAGTATGAAAATAGAATCGTTAACGGTATTTTTGCGGCAAATCTGTATTGGCCGGCTGGCAAGGTGCTGCAGTTTGATCCTTTTGACGGCACTAACTGCCCAACCCGCCTGGGCACAGAAAACGGTCAAGCCTGTACTGCACGGCCAGCACTGGGTAGCGGTTACCGGCAAGCCCCTGGCAGCAACCGCAGGTGGGATGATTTTCACCCAGGGCGGCAATGCGGTGGATGCAGCCTGTGCCATGCTGGCAGCGACTTCCACCATGTGGGATACGCTGGGCTGGGGTGGTGAGACCCAGGCACTTATTTACAACCCGCATAGCGGCGAGGTAAAAGGCATCAATGCCCTGGGCGTGGCGCCGACCGGCGCGACGGCGGAATATTTCCGGCAACAAGGCATGGTCTATCCACCGGAATATGGCCCGCTGGCCGCGGTAACACCAGGCACGCCCGGCGGGCTGATGGTGATGCTGGCTGAGTACGGCAAGTTGAGCCTGGCCCAGGTGCTGGCACCGGCCATGGAAATGGCCCGCGGCTATCCGATCGAACAATCGCAGGCCGACAACATGGAAAACCGCCGCGAAGTGATCCAACAGTGGTCCTATTCGCAACGTGTTTTCCTGCCGCACCTGTCAGAGGAGCAGCCGGAAAAACGCGCCGCACCGCAAGCCGGCGAAATCTTTCGCCAGCCGGACCTGTTGGCCACCCTGGAGAAACTGGTGCAAACCGAGGCTGATGCGCTGGCCTCCGGCAAGAGCCGCAAGCAGGCCATCTACGCTGCGTATGACCGGTTTTACCGCGGTGATATCGCCGAGGAAATGATCCGTGCATCCACCGAGTACGGCGGCCTGATGACGCTGTCAGACCTGGATAAATGGCAGGTCTACATCGAGGAGCCCGTCACCACCAACTACAAAGGCATCGACGTTTACAAGCTCACCACCTGGGTGCAGGGGCCGGTAATGCTGCAGGCCCTGAACATGCTGGAAGACATGGACATCAAGGCCATGGGCTACAACAGCACCCGCTACATTCACACGCTGTACCAGGTGATGAACCTGAGCTTCGCCGACCGCGATTTCTACTATGGCGACCCGTATGTGCCACCGGCCGAACCCATCGAGGGGCTGCTGTCCAAACGCTATGCAAGGCAGCGCCAGGCGCTGATCAACTTTGAACGCAATGACCCAACCGCCAGCCCCGGCGACCCGTACCCGTTCCAGAACGGCAAAAACCCCTACCTGGACCTGTTGAAACAGTGGACGCCGATACCACCGGCGGCCGAGGCTGATGGCACCGATGGCTTCCAACAGGCCAGCCTGATGAGCCATGATGAATCGTTTCGCGCCGGCACCACCTCGATCCAGGCCGCCGATGCCGAAGGCTGGGTGGTTTCCATCACCCCCAGCGGCGGCTGGATACCGGCCTTTATTGCCGGTAACACCGGCATTGGCCTGAGCCAGCGCATGCAGAGTTTTGTGCTGGATGAACGGCTGAACCCGTATAACGTGGTACACCCCGGTCAGCGCCCGCGCGCCACGCTGACCCCCAGCCTGGCTTTGCAGGATGGCAAACCCCTGATGGCCTTTTCGGTACAGGGCGGTGATACGCAGGACCAGAATCTGCTGCAGTTCTTCCTGAACATGGTCGAGTTCGGCATGAACGTGCAACAGGCGGTGGAAGCGCACAACTTCACCAGCTTCCAGATGCAAAGCTCCTTCGGTGCCCACCAGTCAGAACCCGGCCGGCTGCAGCTTACCCCCAAAGTTTCTGAATGGGTGCGCAGCGAACTGGGCCGCATGGGTTACAAGGTCGAAGTGGTCGACCGTACCTACAGCCCGATCACCGCCATCTGGTTTGACCGCGAACACGGCACCATGTGGGGCGGTGC
>JBFIHZ010000028.1:0-20966 GCA_041601535.1 Lysobacterales bacterium
AGTTTTTTGGCAGCGGCCTGCGGCTGGTCGGGGTGGAGGGCGCCAATGGCAAGCTCAGCACCGAGTCGTTACGCCGCAAATTGCGCGCCACCGAAGGCCATGGTGTGCACAGCTACCTGCCCAGCACCCTCAGCCTGACCCAGAGCACCGAAGCCGGCACGCTGTATCAGCCGGGCCAGGTCGCCGCGCTGTCGGCGCTGGCCAGCGGGCTCAATATGAACACCCATATGGACGGCGCGCGTTTCGCCAACGCGGTGGCTTCACTGGGCTGTTCTCCGGCCGAAATCAGCTGCCTGGCAGGCGTCAAGATGCTGTCCTTCGGAGCCAGCAAAAACGGCTGCCTGGGTGCGGAAGCGCTGCTGATATTCGGTGATTCCGGCCTGGCGGACTGGGCACGCCGCCTGCGCAAGCGCTCTGGCCACCTGCTCAGCAAAATGCGTTTTGTGTCGGCCCAGCTGCTGGCCTACGTGCAGGATGACCTGTGGTTGCGGCTGGCGGCTCACGCCAATCAGCAGGCGGCGCAGTTTGCCGCGGCCGTGCGCCGGCACCCCAGCGCGGAACTGGAATACACCGTCGAGGCCAACGAGGTCTTCCTGCGCTGGGATGCCCGCGGATTTGATGCGCTTGAGCGCGCGGGCATAAACTTTTTGCGTTGGCCGGGACGCGACGACCTGGCCCGTTTCGTATTTTCACACTGCACCCTGGAAGCGGAGACCGCGCTTCTGTGCGAGGCCTTGCAACAGGCCGGCTAGTACTCAGGTCAGCGCGCCGCCGCGTAATTATGACTCGCGGCCGGATTGCGCTAACCTAAGCGGACCGGTGTGCTCACGCCAAGCCATCGGACTGGAACCGTCCCGAGCCTGCTAGGGCCCGGGCAGATAAGCCGTCAAGCCGGAGGCAACAATGAAGAAAATCATCCTGGGGTGGTTGGCCGCATGCATTTTGCTGGCACCCGTGACCGTGTTCAGCCAGACGGAAACCCCGTCAGCCAATATCACCATTACCCAGGTGTACCGCTACGATATGCAGGTGGTACGTATATCCGGCCAGTGGCTGACGGTGGATATCGAGGGCTTCGGACGCAAACGCTTCCGCGTCCCGCGTGATTTCACCTTCGATATTGATGGCGAAAAGCACATGCTGAACCAGTTACGCTCCGGCCAGCGCCTGCGCGCCTACGTGACCCAGACCAAAACCGGTGATCTGTTCTTAATGGAAGAAGAGCGCTCCGGCGAAGGCATCATGGCGGAATCCGTACCGGCGGAAGACCACGACAAGGAACCGGCCACCGCAGACGACGGTGCCGATGACTGACACGCCCCGGCCCGCACGCTGAGCAAAATGCGGAGCCAGTATCCCGCTCCGCTGTTCAGGACTGACGATAATCGGTCAGCGTCTGGTGCTCGGGGTACAACTCATTCAATGGTATCGAGATCCCGTTGGCACTGACCAGACGGGCATGGTGGCGTTTCAGCCCGCGCGCTTCGGGCACGCCACAAGAGTGCGCAATCATGCTCACCTCTTGCATCATATTGGTCGCGTAATTGGCCACCCGCACCGACTTGTTGGCCGGGTCCAGCCCCCGTTGCAGCTTCTTGTTGTGGGTGGTTACCCCGGTGGGGCAGGTATTGCGGTTGCACTGCATGGCCTGGATGCAGCCCAGCGCAAACATGAAACCACGGGCGGAATTCACCGCATCGGCGCCCATGGCCATCGCCCAGGCCACCTCGGCCGGCGTCACCCGTTTGCCTGAGGCGATAATGCGAATGCGCGGCCGCAAACCGTATTCGTCCAGTTTATCAACCACCATCGGCAGCGATTCACGGATTGGCAGGCCCATTTCATCCATCAGCGGCAGGGGGGCGGCACCGGTACCGCCATCGCCGCTGTCAATGGTGATGAAATCCGGCGCCGACTTCAGGCCACGCTGGTGGATCAACTGGCAGAACTCATCCAGCCAGCCGTAAGCTCCCACCACGGCCTTGAAGCCAGTGGGCAAACCGCTCACCTCGCGGATGCGCTGAATCATGTCCAGCAGATCGGCCATCGAATTGATTTCCGGATGGCGGTTGGGGCTGATTGAATCCATGTTCGCGGGTATGCCGCGGATGCCGGCGATCTCCTCGGTCACTTTGACCGCCGGCAGAATGCCGCCTTTGCCCGGCTTGGCGCCCTGCGACAGTTTGAGCTCCATCATTTTCACCTGCGGGTGCGAGGCGATATGCCGCAAGCGCTCATCGGAAAGCCTGCCGTGTTCGTCGCGCACACCGTACTTGGCCGTGCCAATCTGGAATACCAGGTCACAGCCGCCTTCCAGGTGCCAGGCTGCCAACCCACCCTCGCCGGTGTTCAGCCAGATATTGGCCAGCGCGGCACCGTGTGACAGGGCCTGCACCGCCGGTTTGGACAAGGAGCCATAACTCATGGCTGAAATATTGAAGAACGACGCGGTATCGTAAGGCCGCTCGGTAAATGGCCCGAAACGGATCGGGGTGGCATCGTGGGTCTCTTCTTCCAACTGCGGGAACATGCAGTTGACAAAGATCACCGTTCCTTCCGTCCGCAGGTCTTTGGTGGAACCGAAGGCGCCGGTATTGTCCACGTTTTTGGCTGCGCGGTAGGCCCAGGATCGCTGCGCCCGATTGAACGGCAGTTCCTCGCGGTCCATGGCGAAAAAGTACTGGCGGAAAAATTCCCCCAGGTGCTCGAACAGGTAACGGAAGCGCCCGATAACCGGAAAATTGCGCCGCACGGTGTGGTGGGTCTGGGTTTTATCAATGATGTAGATCACGATGATGGCCAGCATGATCAGGCCAACCGCGAACACGAATAATGTTGCCATCAGCTCCAGCGAGTTGATCACAAAATCAGGCAAATCGGACATCCGGATTACTCCTGCCAGTTCGTTGTATTTTGCCGCGGACCCGCGAAATTGCCGCGCTGATGCTGCTGCGGGCGGCGGCTGCACGCAGGCAGTGACGGCTCAGCTTGCCGCACCGTGCTGCAGCCAGATCAGGCTGGCCATGCGTCCGGTTACAGCGTCCCGCCGGTACGAATAAAAGCGCTGCCGGTCGGTATGCGTGCACAGGCCGCCACCGTAGACGCCGGGCACGCCAGCGGCGTTGAGCCGGCGGCGTGCCGCCCGGTACAAGTCCAGCAACCAGCGGTCTCCGTCGGCATGCTGCTGCACCGTGAACGCCGCAGCATCCTCCGGCTCCGCGGTGATAAAGGCCTCCCGCACTTCGCCACCCACCTGGTAGACGGCAGGTCCGATGGCCGGCCCCATCCAGGCCATCAGTTGACCGGGCTGAGTCTCCATTGCTTGCACGGCATTTTCCAGCACGCCCGCCACCAGGCCGCGCCAGCCTGCATGCACCGCGGCCACCCGGGTTCCCGCCTGGTTGCACAGCAATACCGGCAAGCAGTCCGCCGTCAGCACCACGCAGACCTGCTTATCGACGCCGGCAACGCAGGCATCGGCTGCGGGCGGCTCCGACCCCGCGACCGGGTGCGGGCCCGCGCCGTACTCGTCCGCGCGCAGCACGCGTGTGCCATGCACCTGCTTGAGCCACAGCGGCTCCGCCGGCAGTTCACGGCGCAGCAATTTCCGGTTTTCCGCAACGTCCACGGCGCGGTCGCCACAGGCGGCGCCCAGGTTGAAACTGCTCCAGGCTCCGCTGCTGTGCCCGCCCGTCCGCGTGGTGCAGAATGCCCTGACTGAGGCAGGGGCCGGCCAGTCGGGCCTGATGAATTCCGTTTTCATACCGCGTGTTCCCGCAATACGGCCAGCAATTCCACCATATCTGCCGGCAGCGGTGCGTGATAGGCCCGCTCGCTGCCGTCCCCGGGGTGCAACAGGCGCAGGCTGCGGGCATGCAGCGCCTGGCGCGGAAAAGCCTTTACCGCGGCCAGCAAATCGGCATTAACCCCCTTGGGCGAGCGGGGTTTTCCACCGTAAACAGGGTCGCCGACCAGCGGAAAACCCAGGTGCGACAAATGCACGCGGATCTGGTGGGTGCGACCGGTCTGCAGCGACACTTCCAGGTGGGTAAAGCCGCGGAACGCCTGAATGATGCGGTAATGAGTGACCGCCGGCCGGCCGCCGCCGACCACCGCCATGCGTTTGCGGTCACGTGGGTGGCGGCCGATGGGCTCATCCACCGTGCCCGCGCGGCGCACATCGCCGGCGGCAACAGCTTCGTACACCCGGCTCATGCTGCGAGACTGCAACTGTTTGACCAGGCTGGTATGCGCCCGCAGGGAGCGTGCCACCACCATCACGCCGCTGGTGTCCTTGTCCAGGCGATGCACGATGCCGGAACGCGGTATGGCGGTCAGGCTGGAATCGTAGTGCAGCAGGGCGTTTTGCAGCGTCCCGTCGCGGTTGCCCGCTGCCGGGTGCACCACCAGCCCTGACGGCTTGTCCAGCACCAGCAGGTCGTCATCTTCATACAGCACGTGCAGAGGGATGTCCTGCGGGACGACAACATCTTCGCGATCAGACAGCGCGCTGATGCGTAGCACTTCGCCGGCTGCGACGCGGTGGGTTGGTTTGCGCTGCACGCCATCCACGGTGAGTTCGCCGCCACGAATCCATTTCTGCAAACGGGCACGGGAGAAGTCACCAAACAGCCGGCTGGCGGCCAGATCAAGCCGCAAATCGGCCTCATCCGGGCCGGCAGTGGCTTGCTGGCTGATGCGCTCAGGAGCGTGCGCTTTTTGAACTGCCATGGAGGCTCCGCTGGATTGAACCCGGGCGAAGGGCACAACACTGTATCATGCCGCTGTATTCGGCTATGATGCCGGTTCCCGCGTAAGTCTGGTTTACAACATGTCGTCTGATTCTGTTCGCTTTGCCCATTCCCACAGTCTTCGGCTGCTTGGCCTGGTGTTCCTGGCCCTGCTGCTGGTTACGTCCGGTTGCCGCAAGGATAGGGAATTTGATGACAACCGTACAGCCTCGGAGATATACGCCACCGCCAAACAATCACTGGATAACCGGTCCTGGGCCCGGGCCATTGCCGCCTACAAGATTCTGCAGACCCGTTATCCGTTTGGCCGCTACACCGAGCAATCCATGCTGGACCTTTCCTATGCCTATTACAAAGGCCGGGAACCGCAGAACGCGCTGTCCACGCTGAACCGTTTTATCCGCACCTACCCGACCCACCCGAACGTGGATTACGCGTTTTACCTGAAGGGCCTGGTCAATTACGAAGAAAACCTGGGCTTTCTGGAACGCTTGATGCCCTCGCGCGTACGCGACCGTGACCAGTCGGCCGCGCGTGATGCGTTCAACGATTTCAGTGAACTGATCCGGCGTTTTCCGGACAGCCGCTACGTCGCCGACGCCAGGCAGCGCATGGTTTACCTGCGCAACAACCTGGCCGCTTACGAAGTGGTGGTGGCGGACTATTACATGCGCCGCAAGGCCTATGTGGCAGCAGCCAACCGGGCGCGTTATGCATTGGAAAACTACCCCAACACACCGGAAAGTGCCGAAGCGCTGGTGGTATTGCACAAGGCATACACCAAGTTAAGCCTGCCGGAACTGGCCGACAGCGCCATGACCGTGCTGGAACTCAACTACCCGGACAATTATTACGTTCAGGGCCGCAAGAAAAAGCGCAGCTGGGTCGACCGGCTGTGGCCATTCGACTGATACGCGCTAGCGCGGCATTCAGCCCCGCCAGGCTGAGGTAATCGGATAGCGCCAGTCACGCCCGAGCGCCCGTTGCGTGATACGCGTACCTGGCGCGCCCTGACGGCGTTTGTACTCGTTCAGCAGCACCAGCCGCGCCACCCGGCTGACCATCGCGGCATCAAAACCAGCCTGCACGATTTCCTCCACGCCCTGATCTTCTTCAATAAACCGGCGCAGCACCTCGTCCAGCACCGCGTAGGGCGGCAGGGAATCCTGGTCGGTCTGATTTGGCCGCAATTCGGCTGAAGGCGCCCGCTCAATCACTTCTTCGGGGATACCGGGACCCAACTGGTTACGGTAACGGGCCAGTTCGTATACACGGGTTTTCAGGCAATCGATCAACGGCGCAAAGCCACCGCACATGTCACCGTACAGGGTGCAATAGCCCATGGCGGATTCACTCTTGTTACTGGTCACCAGCGGCAGCCAGCCAAACTTGTTGGACAGGCTCATCACAATATTGCCACGCGCCCGGGCTTGCAGGTTTTCTTCAGTGACATCTTCGTCCCTGCCACTGAAGGAAGGCGCCAGCACGGTCAGCAAGGCTTCGTACACCGGTTCTATGGTGATGCAGCGATGGTCCACGCCCAGGCTGATGGCCTGTTGTTGTGCCAGTTCGATACTCAGGCCGGAGGTGTACCTGGATGGCATCATGATGGTGTGCACATGTTCCGCACCCAGCGCGTCCACCGCCAATGCCAGCGTCAACGCAGAATCCACTCCGCCGGACAAACCGAAAACCACGTCGGTAAAGCCATTCTTACGCACGTAATCCGCCAGGCCGCGTTTCAGCACCCGGTAGATTTCCGCCATTTGCTCGGCCGGTGGGGCCGCCCAGTCATGCGTCAGGAACTGCCCGGTTGCAGCATCGTAATCGCACAGCAGCAGGCAGTCTTCGCACAGGGGACCGGGCGCGGACAGGCTGCCATCGCGGTTCATCAGCATGCTGCGTCCGTCAAAAACCAGCTCGTCCTGCCCGCCCACCAGGTTGCAATACACCATCGGCAAACCGATATCCTGGTGCAGCCGGTCGAACATCGCTTCGCGCACTTGCAGCTTGTTATCCCGGTAGGGCGAGGCATTGGTCACCAGCAGCAGTTCCGCTCCGGCTTGCTGCGCCAGCACCGGCGGATCATATTCCCAGCAGTCTTCGCAAATCAAAACGCCCAGCCGCTGCCCTTTCAGCTCCACTACCAACGGCTGATGGCCGGCAGTAAAGTAACGCTGTTCATCGAACACACCGTAATTGGGCAAGCGCTGCTTGTAATAACGGCCCAGCACCTTGCCGTTCCGGATCCAGCTCACCGCGTTGAAACACTGGCCATCGTCCAGCCAGGGATGACCAAGCAGGACGTCTATGCCCTGTACCTCGGTGATAATGGTCTGCAGCTCCTTTTCCACGGCTTGCAGATAGGCCGGGCGCAGCAGCAGGTCTTCCGGCGGATAACCACTCAGGGCCAGTTCAGGAAAAATCACCAGGTCGGCTTGCGCGGCGCGAGCCTGCTCTACCAGCCGCAACACGGTCTGCCGGTTGCCGCGGATGTCTCCTACGGTAAAATCCTGTTGCGCCAGGGCGAACCTGATCATGCTGTATTCCTCAGGCCGCGCTGCCTTGCTGCTGGCTTGCCCATGGCGCTGTCCGTAAAAAACGAATCACGCGCCATGGGCAATTCAGTGACGGCTTGCTGCGGCGGATGGCCGGCGCTCAGGCCTTCAAACGCTCGGAAATGGCGCTGCCCAGATCTGCTGGTGAACGCACCGTCTTCACGCCGGCGGCTTCCAATGCTTCGAACTTGGCTTCCGCCGTGCCTTTGCCACCGGCAATAATGGCACCGGCATGTCCCATGCGCTTGCCCGCCGGTGCGGTAACGCCGGCAATATAGGCGACCACCGGCTTGGTGACGTGCTGGGCAATAAATTCGGCCGCATCTTCTTCCGCCGAGCCGCCGATTTCACCCACCATGATGATGCCATCGGTGTCGTCATCATCCTGGAACAGGCGCAGCACATCGATGAAGTTCATACCCTGGATGGGGTCGCCGCCGATACCAATACAGGTGGACTGGCCCAGGCCGGCCAGCGTGGTCTGGTAGACCGCTTCATAGGTCAGCGTGCCGGAACGCGAAACCACACCAACACGGCCCTTGCTATGGATCTGGCCGGGCATGATGCCGATTTTGCACTCACCCGGGGTGATGATGCCCGGACAGTTCGGGCCGATCAGCCAGGTATCCGGCTTGTGCTGCAGCACGGCTTTAACCGTCATCATATCCTTGACGGGGATGCCCTCGGTAATGGCCACAATGACCTTGATGCCGGCATCGGCGGCTTCCAGGATGGCATCGGCCGCATACGGTGGCGGTACGTAAATCACGCTGGCCTCGGCGCCGGTTTCCTGCACGGCATCTCTCACCGTGTTGAATACCGGCAGGTCAAGATGTTTCTGGCCACCCTTGCCCGGTGTTACGCCACCGACCAGTTGGGTGCCGTAATCCAGAGCCTGGCGGGAATGAAAAGTGCCCTGGTTTCCGGTGAAACCCTGGCAGATGACTTTGGTGTTGCTGTTTACCAATACACTCATGACGTTCTTCTCACTCCTCAGGCTGCTGCAACCGCAGCCACAACCTTGGTCGCTGCATCGTTCAAATCGCTGGCGGGGGTAATTTTCAGGCCGCTTTCACCCAGCAGTTCACGCCCTTTTTCCACGTTGGTGCCTTCCAGGCGCACCACCACCGGCACTTCCACGCCCACTTCCCGCACCGCCGCGATAATGCCCTCGGCAATTTCATCACAGCGTACGATGCCGCCAAAGATATTGACCAGGATGGCTTCCACCTTGTCACTGGACAGAATCAGCTTGAATGCCTCACGCACCCGGTCGGCATTCGAACCACCGCCGACATCAAGGAAATTGGCCGGCTCACCGCCGTTCAGCTTGATCACATCCATGGTAGCCATGGCCAGCCCCGCACCATTCACCATGCAGGCAATATTGCCGTCCAGCGTGACGTAATTCAGATCATGCCGGCTGGCTGCCACCTCGGTGGGGTCTTCCTGCGCCTCGTCACGCATGGCCACCAGTTCCGGGTGGCGGAACAGTGCGTTATCGTCCGCATTGAGCTTGGCATCCAGCGCAACCAGGTTGCCCTTGCCATCGATGATCAACGGATTGACTTCGATCAGGCTGAGGTCCTTGTCACAGAACAGGCGGTACATGCCCATCATGATGCCGGTCAACTGCTTGACTTGCGCTGCGGACAGACCCATGCCAAAGCCCATCTGGCGTACCTGGTAGGCCTGCAGGCCGGCCGTATTGTCCACTTGCACGGTGACGATTTTTTCGGGTTCGGTGCTGGCCACCTGCTCGATGTCCACGCCACCGGCTGCGGAGCCCATAAAGGTCACACAGCGGTTAACCCGGTCGGTGAGTGCCGAAAGATAGAGTTCGGACTCGATATCCGTGGCTTCGGCGATCAATACCGTGTCCACGGGCAATGCCAGACCACCTGTTTGATAGGTGGTGATTTTCATGTTCAGCATGCGCTCTGCTTCAGCGCGAACTTCATCCAGCGATTTGACCAGCTTGACCCCACCCGCTTTACCACGGCCGCCCGCATGGACCTGAGCCTTGACCACCCACATACCACCGCCCAATGCACGAGCTGCGGTGACGGCCTCGTCGGGCGTAGAGGCAACACGCCCGGCCGGAACCGGAATGTTGTAGAGGGCGAAAAGCTCTTTCGCCTGGTATTCATGGAAGTTCATGTGCTCTCCTGCAACCTGTGGGCCGGGTTCGGCCGTGACAAAGTCCACTATTTTCCCCCGAAACGGGTACGTAAATCAAAGACAATCAGCTCTTGCCGGGCCGGTGCTATACTCAGCCCGCTGAAGCCGGGCAACGATACAGCGGTGGACAACCGGCGGGTTTCCGCTGGCACCGGCCTGTCAGCCAATCCGGAAACACCCAGTGAGCAAGGCAGGGAGCTTTGTCAAAATGAAGTCTGCAGCAACCAGCAAAGCGAAAACGACGCTCAGGAACAGCCCCTACCCACTGCCGGAGTCACTCACCCGCAGGGTGCTCGGCTACCTCAGCGCCTACCGGCTGGTGATTGCCTTGTTGCTGGTGGCTGGCCACTACACGCTGCTGACCGATGGCCCGCTATCTTCCATCAGCCAGAGCCTGGCCATTGCTGGCTTGCTGTCCTACGTGGCTTTTTCTGCATTCGAGCTGTTTATGGCCAGCCGCACCGCGACCAGCGCCCACAGCCTGGTGCGCTATGCCCTGCTCGCCGATACCATCTTCCTGGGCTTGTTGCTGTTTGTGCTGGGCGGCCCAAGCAGCGGGGTGGATATCCTGCTGGTCTTTACCAGCGCACTGGCCGGCATGTTGTTACCGGTGCGCTATGCATTGTTTCTTGGCGCTGTCGCTGCGCTGACCATGATCAGCCAGTCCCTGATTGCGTCAGACAGCCTGGGCACTTCGGCCAACGGCTTGCTGCGCGCCGGTGTGTACGGTGCCACCGCGATGATCGCCTGCCTGATCAGCAACCGCATTGCGTTCTGGGCGCGCGACTACCGCGTGATTGCTGAAAAACAGGAAACCCAGATCGCCGATCTGGAACAAATAAACGACGTCATTATTCGCAACATGAGCACCGGCGTGCTGGCGGTGGACAGCAGCCGCCGTATCAAGCTGATGAACGAGTACGCCTGGTTCCTGCTTGGCAGCCCCAAGGTACGTGAACTGCTGCTGGCTGACATTTCGCCCCGGCTGGACCGCGTCCTGGAGCGGTGGCTCAGCAACCCCGGCATGGAACTCAAGCCGGTATTACTGGAAACCAGCCAGGCGCAGGTGGTTCCAGGCCTGGCCACCATGCCAGGCAAGGGCGAGCCCGGCGCGCTGATATTCCTCAACGACGAAAGCGTGGTTTCCCGCCGTGCGCTGGAGCTGTCCGCCAATTCACTGGCCAAACTCTCCGGCAGTATCGCGCATGAAATCCGCAATCCGCTGGCGGCCCTGACCCATGCCGCGCAACTGCTGGACGAATCCCCGTCCATCACGCTGAATGACATGCGCCTGACCAACATCATTCTGGACCAGGCCAAACGCATGAACGGTATCGTGGAGAACATACTGCAGTTGTCCCGCCAGGAACAGTCGCGCCCCGAACCGGTAGAACTCAACTCATTCCTGAAAGGTCTGGCCGATGAGTTCAAAACCACCCAGACCGCGATGAACCTGGACTTCAACCTGCTGATTGAGACCGGCAAGACCCTGGTGGTATTCGACAAGAGCCAGCTGCACCAGTGCCTGTGGAAACTGCTGGATAACACGGTGCATCATGCCAGCGTCAAGCGGCCACCGCGTGCCGAGCTGAAAATGCGCAAGGACGTGAGCGCGGGCTATTGCGTGATCACCATCCAGGACAACGGACCGGGCATCCCGAAATCACGCATCACTGACATTTTCGAGCCATTTTTCACCACCCGCAAGGAGGGTTCCGGCCTGGGACTTTATATTGCCCGGCAACTGTGTGAAGCAAACCAGGCTGAACTTACGGTAGACTCACAACCGGGCATTGGCACCGCGTTTCACATACGCATGGGGCTGGCGCCCGGCAAGATGCCGTAAACCCCTGGCGCACGAAGGCCAGCCAATGGATTCAAATTGGGCACAAGCAGTGACGGGGAATACAGCATTCGAGGAATACAGTAAAATGCCGTGTGCGAATTAACCAATGACTAAACCCCAACCAACAGCCCTGGCCGGGCAATGGGCAAGTTCAAAGCAATGAATGCAAACCAGCAACGCGTATTGGTGATTGACGACGAGCCCGATATTCGTGAATTGCTCAACCTGACCCTCAGCCGCATGGGGCTGGCCGTCACCACGGTGGAAGACCTGGCTGAAGCCCGCCGCGAACTGCTGACCGGCGACTTCAGCTTCTGCCTGACCGATATGCGCCTGCCGGACGGCAACGGCCTCGACCTGGTCAGGGAGATTGCCGAAAAATACCCGCAACTGCCTACCGCGGTCATAACCGCGCACGGTAAAGTGGAAGACGCGGTGCATGCGCTGAAAATGGGCGCATTCGATTTTGTCTCCAAACCCGTCGACCTGGCCGTGCTGCGCAAACTGGTCAACACCGCCTTGCGCTTGCGCCATGACGACAGCGACGATGCACCGGCCGAGGAGAAATCCGGCGAGACGGACCAGCCCGAGGCGCTGAACCGCCTGATTGGCAAGTCCAGCGCCATCAGGCAGTGCAAAGCCATGATCGCCAAGCTGGCCCGCAGCCAGGCGCCGGTGCTGGTCAGTGGTGAATCCGGATCAGGCAAGGAACTGGCCGCCCGGCTGATTCATGACCTGGGGCCGCGCGGCGACGGCCCTTTTGTACCGGTCAACTGCGGCGCAATCCCGTCGGAGTTGATGGAAAGCGAATTCTTTGGCCACAAAAAAGGCAGCTTTACCGGTGCCAGCGGCGACAAGGACGGCCTGTTCAAGGCCGCTGACGGCGGCACCCTGATGCTGGATGAGGTTGCCGACCTGCCGCTGCACATGCAGGTCAAGCTGCTGCGCGTCATTCAGGAAAAAGCCGTGCTACCCATCGGTGCACGTGAAGAAGTGAAGGTTGACGTGCGCATCGTCAGCGCCTCGCACAAACCGCTCAAACCGCTGGTGGAAGCCGGCAAGTTCCGCAGTGACCTGTATTTCCGCCTGAACGTGATCGAGTTGCACATGCCCGGGCTGGGTGAGCGGCGCGAGGACATTCCACTGCTGGCCAATCATTTCCTGCAGGATATTGCCGAGCAGTGGGAAGGGGCAGACCCGCCGGAAATCTCGCCGGCGGCCATGGATGTGCTGAAACAACACACTTACACCGGCAACGTTCGTGAACTGATCAATATCCTGCAACGTGCCGTTACGTTGTGCGAGGGCAATTCCATTCAGCCCGAAGACCTGCTGATGGAACATATCGGCACGCCGGAATCCCCGGCCCTGGCAGGCGCCGCAATTGACAAAACCGATGACCAGTCACTCGATACCTATATGGAAGACATCGAGAAGCAGATGCTGGAAGACGCGTTGCAAAAAGCCCGTTACAACAAAACCAAGGCAGCGGAAATTCTTGGTATCAGTTTCCGCTCGTTCCGCTACAAGCTGAAGAAGTTCGGCATTGACTAAGCTGTGATCGGCTCACACCCACCCGCCTAAGCCGTGCAGCCAGCAAACACACCCCTGTCACCACCCGCCACCAGACTGAGCTCCGCGCAGTTACTGGCGCTTGCCATTCCACTGCTGGCCGGCGCGTACCTGCTACTGACATCCACCGTCACCCTGCACGAAACCGTGTGGAAATATGACGTCAAACGGCTGCTTGAGTTGGGCCTGCTGCCGCTGGTGCTGTTACTGATTTCACTCCACGCGGAGCTGCGCAACGCGTTCGCGCAGCAGATCAGGCGAATACCGCGCTGGATGGGGGCCGCACTACTGGTCCTTTTTGCTCTCGGGGTGTTGTCTGCCGTGGTCAACAGCCCCAGTGCCATGTCACTGGCCTATTCCCTGGCGGAAGTATTCCTGCTGAGCTTGCTGATCATCTCGGCGCTGTGCGTGGCGGCCTGCCGCGCAGTAGCTGGCAGGCATTTTGATCAACTGGCCATGCTGGCCGTTGCGCTGCTCGGCCTGGCGGTGGGGATGCAGGAATTGCTCGGCGTGCTGGCCGCCTGGGGCAGCGGCCTGGAATTCCATCCACGCGTGGCGTTACTGCACTTCTCGTGGCCGCGTTTCTACAACCAGTTGCAGAGCTGGACCTTGCCAGCGCTGGCGGCACTGACCCTGGTATTTCCGGGCAAGCCATCTGTACGCTTGCTGGCTTTCGCCGCCATCGGACTGCACTGGTACGTCATTCTCGCGACCGGCGGCAGGGGCACCGCACTGGCCGTGGTCATTTCCTTGGCCGCCGTTGTAATCTTGTTCGCACGCGTACGGCGTGTATTGCTGACGTATCACCTTGGCGGGCTGCTGCTTGGCGGTATCCTGTATGGCCTGGTGCTATGGGGTAATCAGCAACTGGTTGCAGATCAGCCGTCAGCGCAACCCGCCAGCCGGGCCGAGATGACCGAGCCGGCGCAAATACCACTGGAAAACCCGCGCGCGGCCACGGCACCGGGAGCTGCTTCCAAATCCGGTTATTTTATGCAATCGATTACCGGTGACCGCATGCTGTCCAGCTCGGGCCGTACCGACTTGTGGAAGGACTCACTGAAAGATGCGAGGCGCCATCCCTTGCTGGGCATCGGTCCGATGAACTATGCCTGCACGGGGCCTGTTTATCGGGCGGCGCACCCGCACAATTTTCCGCTGCAACTACTGGGTGAGTGGGGCGTACCGGCCTTTTTATTGACGGCGGTGCTGGGCGTGTTTCTGGCGCTAAAACTGATCGGCACCCTGCGCAGCGCTGCTGGTGACTGGACCGCAGTGTCCATCTTCCTGGCTGCGGGCGCAATTGCGGCAGCCCTGCATGCCGGCTTAAGCGGCGTAATGGTGATGCCAGCCAGCCAGGTGTGCGGTATTTTGTTGTCGGGTTGGTTGCTGGGCTCGATCCCGGTGGCTGCCAACGATGAGAGCCCCGCAGGCAAGAAGCCCTGGAAAGCTATCGCGGTGTTGCTGGGCGGGCTGGTGCTGGCGGCGGCACTAGGCGTATTCGCTGGCAAGGAAGCCGCGGTAAGCAGTATCCGCCTGCAACAAACCCAGAAAATGGACCGGCTGATCCCGCGTTTCTGGCAAAACGGCAAGGTTTGCCGGTTGTATCATGAGGCCGTACCGGAAACGCCATGACCAAAACCCTGCCAATTCGGAACATTACTGACACTTTTTGTCACTTTATGACAGGTTTTAGATGTCACTGCGCGTTGGCCGGGAAACACACCGACTATAAATAGCTGTATTTAATACAGTTATTTTTTTGGCACTCAACTTGCATTACCAGTCGGCATCCCGTTTAAAGGGACTAAAACGGTGATTTAATATTATGAATCGCCACTCATTACCAGGAGGGTAACTGTTGTGAAAAACATGAAACGCGTTTCTCAAGGTTTTACGCTGATTGAATTGATGATCGTAATCGCGATCATCGCCATCTTGCTGGCTCTGGCTCTGCCGGCCTACCAGGATTACACCATTCGTGCGAAAGTAGGTGAAGCACTGTCAGTAGGCGCAGGTGCCAAACTGGCCATTTCTGAAACCTGCCAGAGCAACCCGGATGCCGTTATTGCATTTGGCGCTGCCAGCACCACTGGTTATGTCTTTACCGCAGGCTCTGACACTGACGATTACATCGCCAGCATGGCCGTAACGGGTACGGATTGCGACAATCCTTCATTCACCATTACGACCCAGAATACCGGTGCTGATACTGCTCCTGTTCTGGAACTGACTGCGGATTCAACCGCTGATGGTCAATTCCAGTGGGATTGCCAGAACACTGCTGGTGAAGCTCGGCACGTTCCAACTTCTTGCCGGTCTTAATTTAGCGCATTAAAAAAACCCCCGATCAAAGTCGGGGGTTTTTTTTGTAGTATGGTTTAATGTCTTAATTGCATTAACTGCCACTGAAAAAACTGTAAATAATCTAAATGCTATGACCAGGGAAGGCATGGAAAACTGGGTTGGAGAAACCCGTAACTCATTCCGCCAATGCTGAGCACCATACAACCACTCAGCAGGCCAGACAGAAAAGGATGGAGTCCCAATGCCCACTAACCCGACCCTGCCAGCATCCACCACAGCATCGCGTTCAAGCAGAGGGTTTACCCTGATCGAATTGATGATTGTAGTGGCTATTATTGCCATCATCCTGACGCTGGCTTTGCCGGTGTACTCCACCTATACCGTCCGCGCGAAAATTGGCGAAGCCCTGAGTGTCACCAATGCGGCAGTCACGGCGGTAAGCGCAACCTGCATTTCCGATCGCAACCTGGTGCTGACCAGCAATGAATCGGCCGGGTTTTCTTTCAGCCCCGGCGTCGACAGCACCGATTATGTGCAGTCCATCATAGCCAGCGGAAACTGCGCCGAGCCGATACTCACGGTTCAGACAAAAAATACCGGTGCCTCCCCCGATCCGGTGCTGATTATGACCGGAAACGTGTCTACCACCGCCGGACAAACCACCTGGAAGTGTTCCAGCACATCACCAAACCGGCTGCTTCCTGACACCTGCCGAAGCTAATGGATGCAGGCTCGGCATACAATGCAATTTGACAGACCTGTTTATCGGCAATTATCTTTAAGCCACAGCAACTTGCAGAAATCAGGTGACAATCAGGTATAATAGCTGCCAGGGACAAGGAGCGGCCCGCGGATGAATACTGAACTCAAGGTCAGCAGCAAACTGAACGGCCTGGCCCGTCGATTGGTGGAGGATGACATTCTCGATCAGGCACGGGTTGAGGATGCCTGCGCTCAGGCCAGCAGCAAAAATAAATCTTTACTTTCATGGCTGATCAAGACTGAGGGGGCTGACCCCGGCCAGTTGGCTGCGGCTGCCGCCAATGAATTTGGCATCCCGTTAATCGACATTCGCGCATTTGATCTGAGCCAGGCTCCGATCAGCCTGGTCAGCGAAACACTAATTGAAAAACACCAGGCACTGCCACTGCACCTGCGGGGCAACCAGCTGTTTATTGCCCTGAAAGACCCTACAGATCATCAAGTACTTGATGAAATTGCCTTCAGTTCAGGATTTCATGTTGAACCCATAATGGTTTCAGCGGATCTGTTGCTTCCCGCCATCGAAAGGGCCATGGAATCGACCAGCCCGGTGTTCGATGACCTTGAAGATGAAGAGGGCCTGGAAGACATTGGCTTTCAGATGGAGAAGGAATCGGCTGATGATGCCGGAGACCCTGCCGTCGATGAAACACCCGTCGTCCGGTTTATCAATAAAGTTTTGTTGGACGCCATCCGCAAGGGTGCGTCAGATATTCATTTTGAGCCGTATGAAACCCGCTACAGAATCCGCTACCGCCTGGATGGTGTGCTGAAAAATGTGGCAGGACCACCTATCCAGATGTCCCGGCGGTTGTCTTCCCGCCTCAAGGTAATGGCCGGACTGGACATTGCGGAAAAGCGCGTGCCACAGGACGGGCGCATCAAACTCAACCTGTCCCGAACCAAGAGCATTGACTTCCGCGCCAGCACCTGTCCAACCCTGTTCGGGGAAAAAGTCGTACTGCGTATTCTCGACTCCGCAGCGACAAAAATGGGTATTGAACAGTTGGGCTTTGAGTCGGAGCAACAGAAACTGTTTCACGACGCCGTAAAGAAACCCTACGGTATGATTCTGGCCACCGGCCCAACGGGCAGTGGTAAAACCGTTTCGCTGTATACCGCATTGCAGCTGCTTAACGATGAAGGCCGCAATATTTCCACGGTAGAAGATCCGGTAGAAATTCGTGTGCACGGCATCAACCAGGTGCAACAGAATGCCAAGCAGGGCATGACGTTTGCCCGTGCATTGCGGGCCTTCTTGCGTCAGGATCCGGATGTGATCATGGTTGGGGAGATTCGAGATCTGGAGACCGCAGAAATCGCGGTTAAAGCCGCACAAACCGGCCATCTGGTGCTCTCCACCCTGCATACCAATGATGCGCCTCAATCCATCACCCGACTGATGAATATGGGCGTGCCGACCTATAATGTTACATCGGCCGTTAACCTGGTAATTGCGCAACGCCTGGTACGTACCCTGCATGTATGCAAGAAACACGATGACTTGCCCCGGGAAGCCTTGCTGCAGGCCGGTTTCGACAAAAGCGAAGTAGACGATCTCAAATTATACAAACCGGTAGGCTGCGCAGAATGTAATGAAGGTTATCGCGGCCGCACAGGTATTTACCAGGTAATGCCCATTTCGGACAGTATTGCACGTATCATTCTGGAACAGGGCGACTCCATTCGCATTGCGGAGCAAGCCAAGAAAGACGGCATTCTCGACCTGCGTGATTCCGCTTTAATGAAAGTGGCGTCAGGCGTGACAGATTTGATAGAAATCAACCGGGTAACCAAGGACTAGGTTATGGCGACTCAAGGACAAGCAGAACCCATTGTATACCTGTGGCAAGGCCGTGATAAACGAGGCGTCAAGCTCAAAGGCCAGCAGATAGCAGCAAGCCCCAACCTGGTACGTGCAGAGTTACGTCGTCAGGGCATTAACCCCATCGCGGTCAAAAAGAAAAGCAAACCGCTGTTCGGTGGGGCCGGCAGCCGCATCAGTGGCAAAGATGTCGCGGTATTCAGCCGCCAGTTGGCGACCATGCTGAAGTCGGGTGTGCCACTGGTTTCGGCACTGCAGATTATCAGTGGCGGTTTGAAGAACCCGCGCATGACCTCGGTCGTCGACAAAGTCCGCTCGGCGGTCGAATCCGGAGAGCCGCTGGCGGAATCCCTGGCGCAATATCCGGTTCAGTTTGATGAGCTGTATGTCAACCTGGTGCGGGCGGGTGAAAGCGCCGGTGTGCTTGACACCATCCTTGATGATATTGCTTCTCATAAAGAGCGCATCGAAAGCATCAAGGGCAAGATCAAGAAAGCCCTGTATTATCCTGCCGCGGTTATCGCGGTAGCGATTATCGTGTCTTCCATTCTGCTGATTTTTGTTATTCCGCAGTTTGAAGCCATATTCGTCTCTTTCGGCTCGGATCTGCCCGCCTTTACCCGGCTCGTTGTTGACGCTTCGGAGTTTATGCAGGCTAATGGAGTTTACGTTTTATTAGGTTTCGTTGTCGCGATTGTCGCCATTATCATGGCCAAGAAGCGCTCAACCCGGTTCTCGCACTTTCTTGATCGCTTGTCCCTGAAAATCCCCATCGTAGGCGGCATCCTGGAGCAGGCGGCGATCGCCCGGTTCTGCCGCACGCTGGCCATTACCTTTGCTGCCGGTGTGCCGCTGGTGGATGCCCTGAAAATTGTTTCCGGCGCTACCGGTAACAGCGTGTACGACAACGCGGCCACCAAGATCCGCAGCGATGTGGCCGTGGGTCACCAGCTGCAACTGGCCATGCAGCAAACCGATGTATTTCCCAATATGGTGATCCAGATGGCGGCCATCGGTGAAGAAGCCGGTTCGCTGGATACCATGCTGGTGAAAGTCGCTGAAGCCTATGAAGAAGAGGTCAACAACGCGGTGGACGCGCTCAGCAGCTTGCTGGAACCGGCCATCATCGTATTTGTTGGTGTCGTGGTTGGCGCCATGGTCATTGCCATGTACCTGCCGATCTTCAAGATGGCTGCGGTTATCTGATCACTCTGCAGCAACGGAACAAGGCAGCAGCCATACAATATGTTTGAAACCCTACTCGCAACCCCACCCCTCCTGTATGGAGGGGTGTTTGTTTTCGGTGCCATCATTGGCAGTTTTCTCAATGTGGTAATCCTGCGCGTGCCGGCGCTGCTGGAGCACGACTGGCGCTGCCAGTGCAAGGAATTGCTGGAACTGCCCACCGAAGACGAAAAGCAGCCGCCGGGAATCGCTCTGTCGCGCTCCAGGTGCCCGCACTGCGGTTACGGCATCAAGGGTTACGAGAACATCCCCATCATCAGTTTTCTATTCCTGCGCGGCAAGTGCTCGTCCTGCAAGGGCAGGATTTCCTGGCGTTACCCACTGGTTGAGCTGGCCACCGCCTGCCTGTTTCTGACCACCCTGCTGCATTTTGGCCCGACCACCCAGGGTTTTACCGCGCTGGCCTTTACCGCGGTGCTGGTGGCACTGACCGGCATTGATGCCGATACGCAGCTGTTACCCGATAACATCACGCTGCCGTTAATGTGGCTGGGCATTGCCGTGAATTACTTCGGCGTGTTTACCGATCTCGAATCCAGCGTGATGGGCGCCATCGGCGGCTACCTGATCCTGTGGTCAATTTATCACCTGTTTCGCCTGCTCACCGGCAAGGAGGGCATGGGCTACGGTGATTTCAAGCTATTGGCCGCAGTCGGTGCCTGGCTGGGCTGGCAAATGCTGCCACTGGCCGTTTTGCTTTCTTCCGTGGTGGGCGCCGTTATTGGCCTGTTGCTGATGGGCACCGGCCGCCTCAAACGGGACAAGCCCATGCCGTTTGGCCCGTTTATCGCGGCTGCCGGCTGGATTGCGATGATCTGGGGCGAAGCCATCATGCAACATTACACACGCTCCAGTGGCTTCGGCTGAGTCCTCAAGTTCCCGCAGCACCGCCCGCACCGCCCCCTACGGCAAGATTTTTGTCGTGGTGTTAACCGGTGGCATTGCTTCGGGCAAAACAGCTGTATCTGATCGCTTTGCGCAGCTGAACGTACCCGTAGTGGATACCGATGTCATCGCGCGGCAAGTAGTTCAGCCCGGCCAGCCGGCACTGGCGGAAGTTGTGGCTGCCTTTGGCCAGGATATTCTAACCCCTGGCGGCGAACTGGATCGCCGGGCATTACGGCAACTGATCTTCAAAGAACCGGCAAAACGGCAGATGCTGGAATCCATTCTGCATCCCGCCATCGGCTCCGCGGCATTGCAACAGATCAAGGCTCTGGATGCGCCCTACTGCATTCTGGTGGTACCCCTGTTGCGCGAATCCGGACTGTTCAACTGGGCCCATCGGGTGCTGGTGGTGGATGTGGCCGAAGAAGTGCAATTGCAACGCGTGATGCAGCGCGACGAGATTGACCGTGAGCAGGCCGAAGCAATACTCAGGGCCCAGAGCAGCCGGGCCGAACGGCTGCGGCTGGCGGATGATGTGATCGAAAACAGCGGGGAGCTCGCGCAGCTGGACGCCAGGGTTGCATCCCTGCACCGCAAATACACTCAGCTGGCCAAAAAATTGGGCGGCAATCCGCCGCAGGACTGACCCCGGTCAGGTGAGTCGCCTGGCGGCATTGGCAGCCGCCTGCCGGGACACAGCTTTCCCGTAACGTTAAGCCAGCGCTGGACCTGGGCCGGTTACAGGCCCTTGCACATGATCACGGCGCCAGCCGTTTACGCCAGCTTGCCATGACAATGCTTGTACTTGTTGCCTGAACCACAGGGACAGGGCTCATTGCGGCCTACCTTGCGGCCTTCGCGCACATAGGTATCCACATCGGCATTTGGCGCTGCGGGTTGTGCGGCCGGCGAAGCATCGTCGTGGCGGTATTGCAGCGCGGCATCGCTGCGGCGCTGGGCGTCAACGGCCTCAACATCTTCTTCGGCCTTGACCTGCACCCGGGCCAGGATACGCACGACTTCGTGTTTGA
>JBFIHZ010000029.1:0-20857 GCA_041601535.1 Lysobacterales bacterium
ACTCCGGCTCAACCGACCGCAGCACTTCCGCATTGGAATACCCCCTGGCGAGCAGCGTCAGAACGTCCCGTTGCAGGCGGCCCGCAATGCCCAGCCCGGGTTTGTGGTCCGGCAACTGACTTCGAAGTGCCTGGGGGGAAATTTTGCGCGCCAGGAAGGTTGAGTGCTTCTGCGACTGCTTGCCATGATTCAGCAACCAGCTCCAGTCGCCAAAGGCCGGCCGGTCCAGGCGCAACTCAAGCGAGTCACCCGGGTGCACGGAAATGGCCGGGTCCAGCGGAAAAAACATCTGCGACCAGTGCGTGGGAGGTGCCGCCGGCGAAGTGGACAGGCATTCGCCGTCCAGCCGCATGTCAAACCACCCCAGAATACCGTGGCAGGTATCTGCGCGGGTGATATCGAAGCGAACCTGACTGGCACAGCTTGCCCCGGTGGCGGATGTGAAGTCCATGTGTGCTGCCGCCACCGGCTCACTCAGAAAGCACTCAGCACCGATTTCATTATGTGGGAAATACACGCTGTTGGCCGCTATCTGCCGAACGCAGTGATAGTCAATACCGTGCGGCGATTGCGACCAGATGTCGACGTTTTCCTTAAAAAAGCCACCTGCCGTCACCGGCACGGCCAGCATGCTCGCCTGGTCCGGGATCATCACTCCGCTTGCCTTGAGGTGTCGGTCACGACAATGCAGCAAGGACGGCAACAGGTCTTCATGCAACAAAAAATTTCCCGTTAACACCGAAATGATGACATCCACTTTTTCCGGCAGTTGCACCCGTTCAATGCGCTCCTGAATAAAGCTCAGGTTTTCATTCAGGCCATTACTGCGGGCGACTTCCCGGGCAACGGCCATAACCGGACTGGGATCAACCAGATACACATGTCTTGCCCCCAGGCTTGCAGCGAACAGGCCATGCAGGCCCAGGCCTGAACCCAGATCCAGCACAACACTGCCGGGCGTAACCACCCGTCTGATGGCAGCGCAGTACATGTTATTCCGATGCGTATCAAATACCATACCGCGATGGGAACCAATGCCTGAGTATTCACTCATCGGAATTGGGCCGTTGCTTAACAGCGCCAGCCACCGCAGCAAGTAGAGTCTCCCGTACCTCGGACAAGCGGTTGAATTGCCGTGGGTACTGCAGTGAAAAGCACTCGGGGCCGGTTGCCAGTAAATCTCGAATGGCTTCAAACTGACTGGTAGTGGAACCCGTATTTCGGACATCCAGCAGGAAAGAGTTCTGTATCAGTTGCATCACCACGGATCCACCCAGCAGAGGCTGAAGCTGCACCGTTGCCTGATTCGCGGCAGCGGGTTGCTGCAAAAAAAACAACGCAGTTAATGTCGCAGGCAAACTCACAACGGGTTGGCCGGGACCCACCCTGCGCTTGGCGGAATAATGCGCAACCGGCCGGGTATCAACCGCGTCGGGAAGCAGCGCTGCAATCGAGTCCGACCACAGACGGGACCCCGGATAGGCAGGAAGCCCTTTGAGCTGACCGTTGTCCACAACCAGCTTGAGGCAATCATCGGTCAGAAAACGTGCCTGCGATGGCTCAAAGCTCAACGCCAACGTGGACTTGCCCCAGCCGGACCCGCCTATAAATGCCAGGCCCGCGCCATCAGCAGACTCCACCGCACTGGCATGCACGATCAAATGACCCTGATGCCCCAGCATGCGTGGCAATACCTGGTCAAGAAACAGGTGACGGACGGTACTGGCAGGAGTGGACTCAAACGGCTGGCAACGTGCGCGGGTCGCGGATGCGTTCAACTGAAAATCCGCCAGCCCCGGGAATCGCAACAGGTAGCCTTCTGACACAGCGGCTATCGACATCACCACCTCGCTACTGTTCTCACTCACGTACCAGTGATAAAACCAGCAGGGTTCGTCAGCCACGGGCTCCGTGTTGCCAACCCACAATGAAACACTGGTTTTGGCGCCTTCGCAGGAGGGCAACTCCGGCAACGGCATGTTGCTTTCAATAAGCACATCAAACGCCTGGCACAAGTACCGCCCGGAGACATTGTTGCGGCTGCTTTCGCCTGCCGTGGCCCGCCGCTCTGTCATGCCGTCCTTCAATCTGCCCGGATCAGCCAATGTGGCTGCCAAACGAGGTGAATTCTTCGGCAATATCCGGCTGATCATTGATGACGATATCACCGAGTTGTACCCAGGCATGGGCTTTCAACTGTTGCCCAACCGGCTTGGCCGCCAACACCAGTTCACCGCGTATGCCAGCCCGGGCCATCATCCGCACCAGAACCAGGGAACGCCACAGGCAGCTGGCCTGGTATGGGCCATACCGGCTGGCGGCACTGATCATGTCCGACATGGACTTTGCTTGAAGCACGGCCTGCTTTTGCGGCAGCGCGGCGCGCGGGCGATAAGCGCGGTGACTCCAAGCCAGCGTTTTCCGGTAACCCCTGATTTTTAACCTGAGCGCGACATACGGCAGCAGGCCATACGCCCAAAGAAAGTAAAGGCCGTTCCGGCAACGCGCCAGCAACAGGCTGCAGCGCGATTGCCCTGCTGGCGAATCAGTCGGCGGCATGATTCCTTAGGCCTCCTTGTCCTGCAGATGAACCAGACCGGCCGCCAGTAGTTGATTGATGTGATCACGCAGATCCCGCGTCAGCTGGTCACCATCCACCTCAAATTCGTCAGCCATAATGGCCTGTACCTGCTGCAGGTCACTATGACTCTGCAACAACTGCCAGATCCGTGTCGCCACCGGGTCCAGCCCGAAATAGCTCTCGCTTTTCAGGTCCAGCAATACCATTTCACCGTCAATTTCCTGTGCCAACACCTCGCCGGAAACAACAACCCGGGCGGTCAACACGTCGGGTTTATTCATGCCTGTCACCTGGTAACCTCAAAGTCTGTTTAAACTCCTTGAAACTGTTTACCACTCTTGAGCCACACTCACCGACGATCTCGTCAATTTCCGGTATGCCGAAGTAGTCCGCCCAATACTGTGGCCACGCCAGCGCCCGCATGCCTTTCGGATAGAAATGAAAAAATATCAGGTGACAGTAGTTCTGCCGCGCTTTATTTGGAATGCGTTCGCGGTAATGCCACTGGCTGCTGCCGGAAAAAAACAGCGCATCACCCGGTTCATGAGTGAATGAGTCAAATCTGATGGCGTTGTTCCGCGTCACGCTTGCAGGCCAGTTCCATGTCGGGTCTGTAAGGGCATCGGGCCAGTCCACGACCTGGCTGATGAAAATCGGCCATTCACCCGACTGTTCGATACACACATCCAGCGTCCACTTGGTGTGTGGTGAGTCAAGATGTAACCCGCATACACCCAGATTATTGTACAGGCATAAAAAATTGTAACTGGGCTCAAGCTCTTCGTTGGCCAACTCGGCCATCCGGTCAGTTAACTGCTGGTGCAATTCATCAAAAAACGGCAGGTCGTGCGCAATCAGCCGGCCGAACGAGAGGACTTCGTGTTTGGACAGGTCGGTCGATGCCAGTCGCGCCATTTCCAGCTGGCATAGCGACAATGTCTGCGCGTCAATAATTTTGTTCAGTTTCATCGTTGTGAAACCCTTTGACGTTCTCAGAGCGTCAAAGGCGTGTTCAAACTCAGGCAGCCGGGCGGGAAAGCGCTGTGCCAGTAACTGCCTGACCGCACAATAGTAGTTGAGCCAATAGGCGTCATACCATGGGAATCTGTCTGGCTGTGCCATGCTCGTCTTCCCTTCGCAATAAGCGCTCCTGATTTTTCCCTGACCCTGGGGTATTCCCTTTCACGTTTGCAACGGCTTTCGGTATGCCGCCAGGGCCAAACGATAGATCTCCATACTGCGCTCCGCAACCTGATCCCAGCCGTATTTTTGCTGGATTAGCCGCTTGCCGTTTTCCCCTTTGCGGGCCAACACATCTTCCCCGGCATCCACGGCCAGGTCAATGGCTTGCCGCAGGGCCACCGGGCCATGCTCAATCCACCAGCCGCAGTCATGACTGATTAATTCGTTCCAGGGAGTGCCTTGCGTTGTGATCACCGGTTTGCCGGCTGCCAGAGCCTCAGCAATGGCCATGCCGAAATTTTCCGTCTCCGAGGGCGCAATAAACAATTCACACTGGGCCAGCAAAGACCATTTCACTGCATCCTCTACCGGCCCGGTCAAGCGGACCGTGTCCGCCAGCTGGTGTTCCGCAATGAGTTGTTCCAGGACAGCCCGATAACCGCCTTCGTCCGGGCCGGCAATGGCCAGCCTCCAGCCCGCCGGACGTAAACTGGCCCAGGCTTCGATTAAACGGGCATACCCCTTGACCGGATGCAGCCGGCCAAGGGCCAGCGCCCACCTGCCATCCCCCAGCAGCGGAAAGCCGCTTTCCGGCACGACTTTATCCGGAGGCAGACTACACCCGTTGGGAAGTACCTCAATGGTGGCGCCGGCGCATGCGCGCTCAATGTCCTGGTGTTCAAACATGGTGCTGGCGACCAACCGGTCAGCCAGGCGCAGATCTGCTTTCTGGTAAAGCTGCCAGGCCAGGCGTTTTCTCATAGCCTTGTGCTCAACCGCCCAGCTGGCCAGCATTCCTCGGGTGGAAATCACCAGCGGCAACTGCGCTCTTTTGGCCCAACGCACTCCCGCATGCACAAACGGGCTCCATAACCCGTGCACGTGTACAACCGTTCGCTGTGCCTTGTACCCGTCATCCTCGGGCAAAGCCGGTTCCGAGCCGGGCCAGCTGCGCAAGGCAGCCAGAGGTCCCCATCCGGACTGTGGAAGGTAGCGTGCGCCGGAAGCCGGTAAATGAATGACTTTATTGCCCCGGTCCTGATACACAACCGATACGCCTACACCCGCCAGTCGGTGTTGATGATCGGCCAAGGATGTGACCGACCGGGAAGGGCCGCCGCTGGCGGCATCCAGGTCGCGGACGACGTGTACAACATGTAATTCGTTCAAAGTTTCAGTCGCAGGAAGTGCTTGTTTGCCCACACAAACAGATAAACCAGCACAATGCTCTTGACCAGGAAATTCAACTGCACCAGGAGCTCGGTTTCCGCCTTGACGAAATGCAGCAGTATCAGCGGAAACCACAGCCAGATGGTGGGGTAGTCTCCCGCCAGCCGGAAAAACTGGCGGATGATGAACGATGACATCAGGCCAAACACCAGCATGAAAATCCAGGTGCCCTTCAGACCGAAATTGATATAGGCTTCGCCGAGCAAACTGATTCCCATGGACGTTGAAGTCTGTAACTGGTAACCCGTATATTTTTCATAATTCGCCTTGCCGCCGGCCATGGGCTTGTCGGGAAACAGTGCACGCGGAAGCAGGCTGGCCTTGACTGCCGTCACCACCGTTTCACCTTCAGCATGCGGCAAGCGTGATGGAACAATCTGCATGATCCTGCTGATGATCCAGCCCTGATTGATCCGGTTTATCAAGCGTTCTACATTATTGGCCCGCAAGTCTTCACTGTCCTCGAAACGGCTTTCAACTGAATCCATGAATTTCGCCACGTACTCACCGCCGCCCTGCTCTTTCAGCAAGTTGCGGTATTCATCCTTGACCGCCTGCAGAACAAATATGAACGCCAGGCCGAGAAGAACGAACACGATTTTCCTGGGCATGGTTGGCTTGAACACGTAGGCCGCATACATCGCGATAAACGCGCTCCAGAGAATCAGGTCGTGAAACATGCCCCCTTTCAGGGAACTGATAAACGTCAGCAAAAATGCCGCGGCCAACAGCATGGCCTTGTGCTGCAGACGAGTTGAAAAAATCAGGTAAATCAACCCGATGTACTTGACGTTTGAAAGAATGTAACCAGGAAATGCCAGCGAGGCGGGCAGCCGGTCCAGAAGCATCGAAAAGACAAAGCCCGTCGCGATCAGGTACAAGGGCAGATACCGGCTGCGATCCACAATCTGGGCGGTCAACTGAGCGCACGCCTGCACCAACGCAACCCGTTTTCGGTGGCGCACCGAATAGAGGCCCACAGCCAGCAGAATCACTCCTGGCACAGCCAGCATCATATACTGCTCGACAGGGACGTACATATAGTACTTGTAATGACTGCTGTAACCGGCGTAGACCAATACCGGACCGACCACCCACTGCACCGATGCCGTGACCAGGATAAAGCTTTCGATGGGCAGATCTCGCCCGGCCTCCTGCACCAGCCGCACCAGAAAGAATGCAAACGCCGCGATGCCTAACGCGGAAAGCCAATAGCTCTCGAACAACAGCATTGTAAAAAACACCAAAGCGCCACAAACATACGGCATGCCGCGACCGGCGCTTGTCACTACTGCCTTGGCACTGGAGGAATGAACAGGTGGCTGGTTCATATCACGCTCGCGCTGATAACAGCCTGTTAACCAGCGGAGCGAACGCCCGCTCCGCGGTGTACTGGGAGAGATCAGGACTGCATTTATGCAACGTGCGTAGTTCCGACGGGCGTTTCTCCATGATGGTGTGAAAATCCAGTTGCCTCAGACGCCCCCGGGTCTGATCAAGCAGATTCACGGTGGACTTCATTTCCCGCGGGAACCAGACCTCGAGGCCGCATACCAGGTACTCGAATACCTTGTTGGGTATATTGAACACGAAGTTGGACGTATTGCCTTTATACAGTACCAGCCCCACATCGAACTCGCTCAGAAGGCCAGGTAAATCTGCATATGCGCACCCGTCAGGGGCGCAACTCACATTGGGAAATTGCTTATCGGCCAGCCATGTCCAGACATCCTGAGCCACGTTGTAGCCACAAATATGCAGGTTGACCCATTCTTTATTGGCAGCTGCCCACAGCACGATTTCCCTGATATAGGTATCCTCAAACGATGCGGAACCCACATAAATCAGGCGTTGCCGGCTCGCCGGGTGCACTGCCTGCTCGGCCCCAACATGTTGCAGCCAGGTTTGCGGTGGATAGTTCGGCAGTACCTGCCAGACTGAAGCGGCTACGGCCGGACACTGGGATGACAGCAGCGACAGACGGTCCGGATTGGTTTGTGAAACCCACTCAGCCTTGCCGAACAGACACCTTCGCTCCAACCAGTATCCAATAGCAGGCAACCGCATGCCGGGCCTCTTGCAGTCCTGCTTTGCATAATACTCGTGGTGATGAATAAACAGGCGGCAGCGGCGACGGAGAACCACAACAAGCAGCCATACCGTGATTGCCGAGTGGGGTTCCACGTAAAAAATGACGTCGGGTCTGAAGCGCCACACTGCTATCGCCGTGCGCACATGCCACCACAGTGAGGCAAACAATCGCAGTATTGCCGGTGCGTCACGGCCCGGCAGACGACCCCTGATTATTTTAATACCGGGCGACCTGAACTCGGCCCTCTGTTTCAGGTTTTCAGTCGAATAGGCCCTGACGCTGACTTCAGCCTGGCCCGCAAGGCAATTCAGCAGGTTGGTCGCCGGCGGGTAGTACTCGAGCGGCAAGTTATGAACGTAGGCAATTTTCATATCAGCCCGGGAAATCGTTGAAGCGCGGCCATTAAGACCGCCTGGTTATGCCGGCCATCCTGACGCACCCGCCGGGTACCACGATCAGCCATTAACCGGGCCTGGTCCCGGTCAGCGAACAAACCCACAAGTCGTTCGGACAGTTCGGCATATCCATCAAAGAATACCGCTTCTGTTTCATCAAAGAACCGGCGGGTATCGTCGGTCCGGGGTGTGGCCAGCAACGCGCCACATGCCGGTATTTCAAACGTCCGAGTGGTGTGCAGCTCAGGAAACCGCTGAGACAACAAACCCAGACCCACAACCGAGGACGCATAGGCATTTGCATACTCCAGGCCGAAAACCTTTTGGCCCAAAAAATGAAAATGCGGGTTGTTCCGATGTTTGCGGCAGGCCCGCTGCCAGCCTTCTCCACCAACACGAACTGGAATTCCGGCCCGCAGCAGCTCACCCATACAGCGTTCACGGTCTGGTTCGCACAGCCCGATGAAAGTTGCAGCGGGTAGTTTTGCGCCGGCGATTCGAAGCGGCCGGTGGAGGCCGGCATCATACGCCTGCGTGGTGAGCATGACCCGGGAAGGATCCACGTGCTGGTGGTACAGCGGCAACTCGAATGACTTGGTGGTCACCAGCAGATCATAAAAATCAGCCGACGCTTCAAAGTGCCGTGACCGATTGACCCTGAACGCCGTGTCCGGCGTGTAATGGATCAGGACCTTTGCCTGTTTGCGCAACCGCTCCACGGTGGATGGCCACAAGTAAACCGCCTTGTCGACCCAGATGAGATCGTACTGACTGATCGCGGCCAACTGCCGAACCCTGGCGTTCAATGCATTCGGCACCGGCCCCATGCGCAGGCGAAACGCCGCTGACCTGGCGAGCCGGCCGGCTGACTGGAATTCCTGATCTGTATCTATGCAGTCCCATTGAGCGCGATTGATCAAGCCGCGTAGCGCATCCGCCCGCTGCCTTGATGTTGTGCCCGCGGTCAAAATGCCAACATACAAGGCTTTCATGTCAGCGCTGAATTGATTATCTGGGCCATGAAAGAGCCAATACTGTTCCAGTCCGAACTCTTTTTTGCATGGGCAAAAGCCTGATGTCGCATCGCCCGATAAACATCACGCGATTCGATCAGGCCCGCAACGGCTTCAGCCAGCTCGATGGCCTGCACGGGTGAATCCAGCAGGATGCCTGTGCCACCGTCCACTACCAATTCAGGTATCGCGAACTGCTTTACCGCGATTGCCGGACAGCCAAAAGACGCGGCTTCCGTAATCACCAGTGGGCTGGTATCTTCCCGGGTCGGATGAAGCAACAGGAATGCCTGTGACAATAAATCGCGATAGCGTGCCAGGTCTCCAGGGTTGCCGGTATTCAGCATCCCGTGACAGACCATGCCTGGCAGTGGGGCTTTGATGCCCTCGGGCGGTCCGCCAATGACATGCCAACACAATTCCGGATATCTTGGTTTCAGTATCCTGAACGCCTCCAGCACGATATCGCCACCTTTCTGCGCGAAATTCTTGGCAATGGTCAATACGTTCAGACCACCTTTCCACTGGTCGCTGTGCGGCAATTCCAGCCCGCCGCCCCTGCCCGCAACATGGTAATGCTTGTGCTGCAGATCATAGGCTTGCCTGGCTTTGTCCAGTCCCCAGGCTGATTCAAAAAATACAGCGCTGGCTTGTTCCAGGAAGTGTGCTTCCGCCTTGAAAATCCGCTCAAGGTCGGACTGCCGGAACTTGTTCCAGGCAAAGGTATTGTCAAAGAAGGTATGGAATACAGCATCCAGGTAAACAAAATACGGACTGCGCGGTGTGTAATGGCACCAGCGTGTTGCAGAACGGAAAAATAGCGCATCCACAGGAACGGTCAGTGCAGCGGAAACCTTGCGGGCATTGCGATCAAGCATCGCTGCGGAAAAATAGGCAAAATCGGACGGTCTGCGCAGTACGTACCGTTGCAGGCGGGAGACAATTTGATCGCCCCAGGTCAAGCGGGGCGTAACCGGCGGCGGAGTAAAAAGCTCGAAGTGGTGCTGCAGTTGCTGGTGGATCTTGAAGTTGACCGTGTATGAACCACCGCCGTCAGGGCGGGCGGGAAGGTCTGAAATATAAGCCAGACTAGGTTTCAATCTGACCCATCACGCGGCGGCGGTTGACGCTGATCACATCTCTCAGGGCCATGTAATTGCTGCGCAACCGGGCGTTTGACCAGGTGAGCCAACGGCTCCAGCGCGGCAACCCGGATGCCAGCGACCGGCTCAATTCAGAGCCCATGATACCGGCGGCATAAGCATAATCGTGTGCACAGGCCGTTTCATGGCCCTGCCGGGCAATTTCCTGTCTTGCTTGTTTATGCTGCAAATAAAACCGGATTTTCTCCACCAGCTCATTACGGTCGGCAAACTCTTCCATATCCCGGCCGGCGGTAAATGGCCAGGTAAACTCCGCCCTTTCACTCAACACGAAGCCGCCCTGTGCCAGGTAGTCAAAAACCCGTGGGGATTCAAAGCCCCCGTGTTCGTAATAATGGATATTCAGACAAATTCGCGACTTTCGAATGGCAGCCGCCCTGGCCTCGCCAAAACCAGGACTGAAATCAGGGAAACAGCTGAACTGTTTGCCCAGAAACTCCAGCAGGTCCTGCCGCCTGCGACAGTGATGCACGTTGCCGATAAACACGATATCCCATTGTTTGTCCTCCGTTTGCACGTGCCTGGTGGCATGGCATCCATAGGGCACGAAAACAGACCCGCCAAACCTGCTATCTGCCAGGCCGGGGTTCCAGTCAAAAATCAGATCGTAATAATTCCGCACTGCCTGAAATCGCCGCAGGTTGCGGCGGAGCCGACCTGAGTGCTTGCCACCGAATGGAAGCTGTTCAGTCTGGACCCCGAGCACGAGCACATCCTGCCTGAACGGCACGCGCATGAACTTGTGGATTCCAACCACCAGCACAGCGTCCCAGGCCTCATTTTGCGGGAAACGATCAAGGACAGAAACCATGATGCCCATTGTCGCAAGATGTTCAGCGCAGGCTTGGGTAAACTCCTCGAAATAGGGCTCGTCGCATACCATGGCCAGGCGGCAGGAAGTATCTTTTCCGCCAGCGGCCTGCGGGAATACTGAATTATTCACGCGTGGCTTCATTGGCTGCCAATGGCCCGGCTACGACCGCGAATTGGGGATAAACACAATCGGACAAACGCCCGGCCATCAAGGCATTCAGCAGCCTCCACCGCAAGGATATCCGGCTGGTACGGCTGATGCCTTCAAGCGTATGCACCACATAGCCGCAATCAACAAACAAGCGATGGATCGAAGATTCGGTAAAAAACCTCAGGTGCGTACGGTCCATCACGCCGGCATCCCGGTAATTCCATGCCTTGTTGAACAGCAAATCACTGAGCACGGGCCAGAATCGCATATTGGGGATTGAAGCAACCACCACGCCATCAGATGCCAAACAGTTTTTGGCCAGACTCAGGCACTTCCATGGATCGGTAAGATGCTCCAGGATGTCATTGCAGACGATGAGATCAATTAACCCGGGCGTGGTCGCTGACAGCACGTCATTGACATCTGAAATGTGCACGGTGTCATACACGGGCCTGGCCTTTTCAGCCGCCTGTGGATTGATTTCCACCCCGATGATGCATGCTTCGGGGTAGTTTTGCCGCAACACTTTTCCGAAGCTGCCCGAACCGCATCCGAGTTCGATAATGTTGCGCGCGCGCTGTGGCAGAAACACCGTCATCTCCGGACGCGTTTGTGAATAGTACGGATTCAGCTCGCGGCTCACTGCAGCGGATCACTCAAACCGTTCACCGTGCGTCAGGTTCGATAGCATGGTCTTCACTTTCAACGCAGTGCGAAACCCGAACAGCCTGGTCATGCGTCGAAAATTCGCACCACCCACATCACCCAGCCTGCCTCCACCCAACGTCAAAGCGCGATCCAGGGCCTGTACTGCCAATACGGGTGCCAGGCCGGAAAACTCATAGGAAAATTGTGCATACTGCGTTGCAAGGGCTGAACGTGTGCGTTGGTCATCTCGCCTGGCCAACAGATGCTGTTCACGCAGCTGGCATACGCGGAACGCAGACTGCGCTGCCTGGTTGTCGCGGCGTCGGCTGAGGCTGTCAGCAACGCTGCGATAATAAATAAGGGCTTCAGGCACAAATTGAATACGCTTTGACTGCAACAGCACCCGGGTAAAAAACTCACCATCGTCATGCAAGGTCAGCGTCTCATCCCACGGACCAGCGGCATCGATCAGTTCCCGGTGTGTCAACCAGGCACCGGTTTGCATCATACCGCCGCCGCTGAGCGAGGTAATAAGCCACTCAAGCGGGTCCTCTATGGGCCAGACAGGTTCGGCTGTCAACTGCGCTTCACTCACTTCGTGCCTGAACTTCATCCAGCTAGCGGATGCCAGGGTTGCGGCCGCGCACTCCTTGCCCAGTGCGGTCAGCTGCAGCTCGATTTTCTCGGGATGCAGCACATCATCGGCGTCCAGAAACTGGATATAACGGCCACTGGCATGTTGCAAACCCACATTCCGGCTGGCCGACGCATTGCCTGCACTGCACCGCCATACACGAACGTTTTTCGTGTCGAAGCTGTTTGCCATATCCGCGGTGCGGTCTGATGAATTGTCATCAATGACCAGCACCTCGGTGTCTCCGCATGTTTGATTCAGGGCGGACTGGATAGCCTGAGCCACCGTATGTTCTGCGTTGTGTGCCGGGATGATGACGGATACCAGCCGCCCGCCGGCAGTGCTGGCGGAACTGCTCATCGAACCAATACCGCGCGGGACCAGCTCAACACGGCAAATTCACCTGCCTGTGGCCAGTGCTGTAATTGTTTCCCGGGCAGCGCGCGCGGATGCTCTTCCAGGACGCGGTTTGGGCCAAAATCAGCAGTGGGCAACACCATCTGCATGGCTTATTGATACGGCAAAAACCCTTTGACCAGGTCAGCCGGGCTTAACCCGGACTCACGCTTCAAACGGCAGGCCAGGCTCCATTGCTGTTTGCGCAAAGCCAGTGCCAGCACCCGCCGGGCGAAATGCTGCCGGGCACGGCCCAAAGCGCTCGCACGGTCGTTGGACGTTAACGGTGCCTGCGGGTCTTGCAGCGTTATTACGGTCAACTCATAGCCCTTACGCAGATAAAACCCGTGCTTTTGGCCTTTGACAAATTCCTGTTGCTCGTGCCGGCGCCACCATACCAGGCCCGGGGGCAGCAATACCACGGGCCATTTCGCAGCCAGCCGATACCAGAGATCCAGGTCGGATATCACCTGCCAGTCGCTGTTGAAGCCGCCAACCGCTTCAAAAGCCTGCCGCCGGATAATCGCCCCACCCGGCCCGCAGCTCAGACAGCCTCTTCCCAGGAACTGCTTTTTGTATGCCTGTTCAGGGGTCAGCACCCAGGGATAGGGTGACGCATCTTCAGGCAGTGAGTGCGACAAACCGAGGCCGGCCTGCTCGCATGCGTCCATGCCGTCAACCATTATGGCAAGACTGTGTGGGTAGATCAGGTCGTCCGAGTCCACATACTTCAGGTATTTGCCGGTGGCCAGCGAAGCGGCTTTCATCCGGTTGGGATAATCACCCAGGTTCTCCACGTTGGCGTATACCCGGATACGCCGGTCGCGGCTGGCGTAATCCTGCGCAATGGCAAGGGAACCATCGCCTGAGGCATCGTCCACCACGATCACTTCAAAATCCTGCAGGCTTGACTTCAGAATACTGTCGAGCGTTGCCGCCAGGAACCGTTCCCGGTTGTACACCGTTACCAGGATGGAAACCGTGGGACTCACTGGGTTCTCAGCCGGGCGCGAATTTGCTCCAGCATGGCCGCGTTTTCCTGCCATTGCTGAAACTCCCCCCCGGCACGGAAAAACGTCCCGGGCAAAAGCAGTTTCACCAGGCGCCTGGCGCAACGCAGCAGAAAATAGTTACGGTCGCGGAAAAAGCAGCCAAAGGCGAAATAACACCGCACCAGCCAACTTTGACATATCCCGGGCTGATAGTGCTGAACCCACAGGTCCAGCACGCGGTCAACCGACGGTTTCGCCAAAGGCAAATTGAACAGCAGCTCTTCGGCTTCAATAAAATACTGACCCTCCCAGGTGGCCCGTTCCTGACTCCCCACTGCATACTGATTCATCAGCAGGGTTCCTTCCTGCAGCCGGGCGCAACGCGAATCGAACAGATACTGGGAACCGGTATTGGTGATTCTCGCTTGGTCTCCCCTCCGGATGAACAGATCGGCCTGAAGGCGCGGAAATTTTTCAAACCGAACCGCCCGTAACAAGGCCCGTATGTGTAAATCCGAATCATCCCCGTAGAGCAGTTTCTCGTTGAAACCACCGGACTTCACCAGCGCTGACTTGCGCCACAGCGGTGACGATGTGTGCCACGGAGGATCTGACCGCAAAAAGCGCAGCAGATCATCCTCGCCTTCCAGCTTGTTCCAATACAAGCCAATATCAGCTGGCCGCTTGTGAAACAGCATCACGGGAAAAACCCATGCGTCAACCTGAGGGTTATCGGCCGCACAACGCACCCGCTGACTGAGACACCAGGGCGCGAGAATGTCGTCAGAGTCAACAAACAATATGAGCTCCCCACGGGCTTGCTCCACGCCCAGGTTCCTGCAGCTTGATGGGCCTTCAGGCTCGTCCGCGCGCCGCAGCACACGCACTTTGTCACTTTGCTGAGTCAGCAGCGCCTGCCATTCAGGCTCCACCGAACCATCGTCCACCACGATCACTTCCCAGCAGGGGTAGTCCTGGTTGCCAATCGAATGCAGCGTTTCCGCCAGCAGCCCGGATCGATTCAGGTGCGGGATGACAATGGACACCAGGGGATGGTCAGCCGGCATCAGTGTTTATCCAATGCCTGCTGCCTCCGGAACCATGCCATACACTTTCTGACCAGGCGCAGCAGGGGCATCTGCTTGAATCTGCGGTGATCAAACCGCCAGCGCACTTTCGTTTCAGGATGAAGAAAATTATGCAGCAACGTGCTGGGCCAGGACCAAAGATTGTGCGGCCAGAGATACGCGTAGGGCGGCTCCACGAAGCCAGCTGATCCTTCCACCGGGTACTCCCCCTGGTGCTGGGAGTGGACATGAATGGTTCGTATCGAAAACGCGGGATTGATCACCCGGTAACCGCCTTGTCTGAGTTCATGCAATATGCGGTTGTCACACCGGGGCACGCCAACCGGGAAATCCGCCAGAACCGGTTTTGGCGGGCCCAGAAATGCCCACACATCCTGACTGTCGTTCCGGTCATACAACGTCAAACCGCCGCCAGTTTCCTGGTTCCAGCGCGACAGCGCCATGCACTGATCCGGCTGCAGGGCCGTCAGCAGCACGGAAAAACTTTTTTCAAACACGATGTCCGCGTTGGCAATCACGTTGAGCGTCACGGGGCTATTGTCTGACTCTCGGGCCCAATCGAAGAAATCATTGAAAACCGGCCTTTGCTGCGTTTGCCTGGTCTGCATAACGCCATGCTGGAACGGCGGACATTCAACCCGTTCCAGAAACACGCATATTTCATCGAACACCCCGCCCTGACAATTGACCCGCAGGCAGTGCGTTATTTCCTCCAGCCGATGGCTGTCCACTGCAGGATAAAAGGATGTGAACAGGCGGATCATTTAACAGACTGGCCGGGCATGCGGGCAACGTCCAAATCAGGAAACCAGCCGGCTGTAGGTTTTCACCAGTTTCTTCCTGACCCGGTCGCGCAACCGCGTGGCCGTCCAGGTTTTCAACAGCTGCCTGTAGTATTTCTGCATGGCCCAAAGCAGCGCAGGGTCTTCCACGACAGGCCGACGCTTTACCGCCACGCGGTTTGCCAGCGACAGTTTGCGTTGCACGTTATTTGTGTCTTTCAGGCAATGCGATCCTGAGCCATCGAAACCGATATTACGCACCAGTGATTTACCCGGGTAAAGGCACAAGCCGTCATTAAGAAAAATACTCGCATACCAACGTACTGCCCAGGTATTGAGTTCGCCTTCAACATTTCTGCGCAGTTCATCAAAATGAAAAGAGCTGCCATCAAGATCAAATTCCGCACGCCCCTTGCGGCTAACCTCTTCCAGCAGGTTTTCTGCATCGTTACGGTAACAGGACCAGGCCCGGCTCCATGTGGCCCAGCCCCAGGAGGTACTGACACGCAGAAATCCGCTGCGCGGAGCCCATATGGGCGTTTTGACCATAAATCCCGATACCTGGAAGACCCTGTTTTCGCTTGCGTAACACGTCAGTGCATCGTTCATGTAGCGCAGGAAACCGCGTGAGGTCTGCAGGTCATCCTCAAGTACAATGACACGGTCATGCTCGGTAAGCACCGAGGTGATACCGTCACGTATCGAACTGGCCAGTCCTTTATTGGTTGGCGACGGGATAAGTTCAACGCTGCCACACCATTTTGTCCCCAGCACGATTTGCCTGACATCGTCGATACGCTTGAGATTCTGCTCTGAAGTGTTTTCGCCGGGACCGTCGGCAAACACCAGCAAGGTGGATTCTTCAGCTCCTTCATTTCGCGCCAGTGCTTCAAGTGTGGCGCGGGTGTGGCTGGGTCGGTTGTACACAAACAGCGCAATGGGCGCGCGGTAATCGGTCAACGGCCTGCTGCTCCGGTTGGAGGTCGAAGCGAACGGGTCACGCGCACCAACCTGCTGGCAACTTCATGTTCGCCCGGCGCCCCGCTGATAGTACGCAATGGCATCACGAATGCCGTTTCTGAAGTCCACGGTGTGGCGGAATCCATAGCTATGCTGTTTGACGGTACAACCGCCCCTGGCAAACACGCCTGATGGCTTTTCCGACTGCCCGACCACTTCGGGCTGGTAACCGCACTCTTCCGCCGCCATGCGGGCAAACGACCTGAAACTCGTAAAAATACCGGTAGACAGGTTCAACGCGTCGCCATTATCGATTTTATCCATGGTGCCAAGCACGCCGTCCACGCAGTCCTCGATATGTATGAAATCGCGCATTTGTTCGCCGCTACCCCATACCTGCAATACCTCGGCGCCCTGGTGGCGCATGGCGCGTTTGCAGATACTGGGGAACGGATAGCTGTCGTCCTGATCCTCACCATAGCCGGAGAATGGCCGGTAGCACACCGATTTCACCCCATGTTTTTCATAGGCCAGCCGCGCCAGATACTCACAGGTCAGCTTGGCCCAGCCGTACGACATGTCAGGCATGCCAATATCGCCATCAAACCGGATCATGTCTTCCACCAGCAATTCATAGCCTTGTTGTTGCTGCCTGCTGATGGGGTAGGCGGCGCTGGAGCTGAAACACAGGGTTTTACCCGGCAACGCCCGCTCTGCCCACTGCCAGTACTGCGCATCAATCGACAGGTCATCCGCAACTGCCAGCGGCCGATTCTCTATCATCGCCCTGCCCCCAACCATGGCCGCAAGATGCAGCACATAGTCAAAATCATCATCAGCATGCTGCAAAAACCATTCGCGACAATCCTGTTCGGCAAACTGGAAATGATCGTAGTCGCGCGGATCAAACATTGGCCAGCCGCTGGCAGGATGAATGCCACCGGTATCAGCAACGATCGGATCAACACATACCACCAGATCGCCCGCATCCAGAAAGCGTTTGCAAAAACGGCGGCCGACAAATCCGGCACCACCGGTGATAAGGATTTTTCTCATGCGCTTGTTCTTCTGTGTATCAGCTCGGAATAAAAATCAACGTAGCGCTCGGCACATTGTTCGGCGGACCACTCAGCAAGCGCCAGCCGCCTGTTGGCCGGCCCAATAAGGTTCTGCCGTGCCAGGCCGAGTGCGTGCTCCATGGCCTGGGCGGCACCGTCCGGATGGTCAGGATCAAACACGACATTGCCCGTGGTTTTCAGCAAATACCCGACATCCAGCCAGTCCGGCCCTACCACGACTTTGCCGAACGTCATGCCCAGCGTGATATTGCCGGAGTTGAGCACACGCAAGCGCGGGATAAACATGAGATCAGCAGCCTGCAAATAAAATTGAGTTTCATGTTCGGGTACAAAATCGTAGTTCAGGCGATATCCCGGGTGCACCCGGTAGTACAGCCGGATTAAATCCCGCAGCCAGTATTTCAACCGTATCCAGGAAACCTTTGGCAAATGTTCCCGCCAACGAGATACCAGCAAAACCTTGTTGGGGATATTAGCCGCCCGAAAACTGTCAAGCACCAGATCACGCTCGGCATCATTGCGGATTGCGCCAAACACCAGGACAACATTGGCGTTCTGGGCTATACCGAGGGCCTTCCTTGCGGCGCTGCGATCCACCTCGTTTGGCAACGACGCGTAGTTGTGATGCGGAATGATGCAATGTTGCGGCCTGCCGGAGATAAAAGCGGTGGCCGCATAACGGGTGTTGAATTCATCCACGCTGGGCTGGGCAAAATGCACCACACCCCGGACATGGCGATAGTAGATTTCGTAAAGCTTTTCCCACCGCGGATCTGAGCGGGCATGGTGTGGCAGCAGTACATGTCGGGTAATGACCAACACACTGTTGCTGGACCAGAACTTCAGGCGGATTTCGATCTGGCTGATCAGTTCGTCGGTCAACCCAGTCTGATAGGCGTGTTCTATTTCATAGGTGGTGTATTCAGGAAAATGCAGATGTACGACGTCGTAAGTGCCGGTCATATTCCAGAATGCCTGATGATCCTGCTCCAACCGGACGTGTTCCTGCAGCGCGGCATTCAGGTCGACCAGAAACCGGTTACCAGGCAGAGGGATATTGGCAACCAGCACACTCAGCATGCCGGCTTGTCGCTTATTCGTGTGCTGTCCCGCGCCTGTTTCACCAGGTGGTCGATACAACGGATATGCCGCTCAATGCTGTATTCTTTTTGTATGTGATTACGTGCGGCAGCACCCATGGTCCGGCAAAGTTTCCTGTCGTCCAGCAGCCGGCGCATGTGACCTGCCATATTGTCCACATCCCGCTCATTCACCAGAAAGCCGGTCTCACCATCAATTACCGCATCGACGATCCCGGCGTGGCGTGTTGAGACAACGGGCAAGCCGGCGGCGCCCGCTTCCAGTATGGCCACCGGTGTGCCTTCAGCGTCACCGTAAGCTGGCGTTACCGAGTGCTGCACGAAACAGCATGCATGAGCAAGCAGATCCAGGACCTGTTCGTGCCGCAGGGCACCCGGAAATGTGACCTGCGCTTCAATACCCCAGGTCCTGGCCAGCGTTTTACAGGCTTCCAGCAATTCTCCGTCCCCCCCCATGATCAATCGCGCCCCGGGATGACTGGCCACCACATCCCTGAACGCCATCAGCGTCAGATAAGGTGCCTTTATGTCGGTGAATCGGCCAATTGCGACAAACGTCTTGTCAAAGGATGGTGAAACATCGAAAAAGGACTCGCGGGGACCATAGGGGTTATACACAATCTTCGACTCATCAGCGCCCAGTTGCACCAGTTTTTTGGTCATGGGATGCGACACACTGATAATCCGGAAGGCGTAATCAAACATTGCCCGATAGCTGTCCTGCAGCGTTTCCAGCAAGGGATCACGATGTGCATCGTGTCCATGGAAATGAACAATCAGAGGAATACCCAGATCCCTGGCGTGGGGGCAAATCGCAGCTCCGTGAACCCCGAACTCAGCGAGTATCACATCCACATCATGGTGCCGCATGAAACCGGCAATGGCATCGTGCCGCCCCGCAAAACTTTCTTCCCACGGTGTGACATGGCGTTGATACAGCCAATGCGGCAAGAGCTTGAGCAGCTTTTTAAGGCGTGGACGCCGGCTGTAAAAGTACCTGATCTGGCGCCCCCTGAACGCGAGCTCGGGATAGTAGTTGGTCAACTCGACCTTGTTGCCGGCCAACAGTTCGACATGAGCCCGAATAAACGATGAGCTGTGGAACTGATTCAGTCCCTGGATAATGCACAAGCTCATGCAATCACCCTGAACGCCATGCTCACGACCCCAGCAGGCTGGCCAGGCTGCGTTTCAGGCGACCGGCAAACATCCTGCTTCGTTGGTACAGCCGGTGGGCTAACGGAGTTTCAATGGCCCGCGGGTCGGCCGCCGCCAATGCCGGGTTCTGCTCCGGAAGCCTGATCGTGCGCGGAGTCGAAACGGGTTTTCTGGCCAGACTCGAGCGGTCCAGTTGGTGCAGCAGCTTGGCCCAACGGTCAACGGAGACCGCGTGCCCATAAGCAGACGTCACGCGCTCGCGGGCGGCGCGGGACAGCCTCTGCCACAGAGCCGGATCCGCATGAAGGCGCAAAATGGCCTGGTCAAATGCCGACTTGCGGTTTTCCACAACGAGACCGGTCACCCCGTCCTGAACCAATTCGGGAATGCCACTGCGCATGTTCAGGCAGACCGGAACCACCCCGCAGGCCATGGCTTCCAGCAGAGCTATGGGCAGGCCCTCATAGTCCGACAGCAAGACCAGCACATCACATTGCTGCATTACCCGGTACATTTCGCTGGGTTCAACGCGTCCCATCAGGCACACATTGCTGTTCACACCTTCACTGGCGAGAATGCGTTCGACTTCAGACCGCGCCGGACCGTCGCCATACATACGCGCTTCGATTCCATCCGCTTTTGAGCTTACTCGGCACAAGGCCCGGGTCACTTCCGAAATGCGCTTTTGTTCTTCTGCCAGCCGGCCCACGTAGGCCACCCTCAACTTTCCGGTTTCACGTTGCACTGAAGAATCAGGTAAAGGAACGCCATATGGAATCTGCCGGACCCAAACGTCGCGTGGATTCCTGCGCTCTACCTGCTGGCGCAGTTCATCGGAAACACAGGCAATAGCTGACACCTGGTAGTGCCTTGCCCCAAAGACGAATTCTTCCTGAATGGCCTGGTAAAACGGATCGTCGGAATGCAGCACACCCACGGTGGGAATCCCGGCAGCGCGAATCCAGCGGGCCGCAAAATACGCTGCCACCACCAGGTTGGGAACAAAAACATCCGGTGGCCTTTGATGGATTTTCTCGAGCACCCAACGCACCCGATCGGCGCTGAGCGGGTGACAGGCCACCTGTTCGCACTCAAACCCGTTGGCGACCATTCGTTCCAGGCAGGGGCCAGTTTCGCCATGATGGGTCAGAAACAGACAACGGCAGTCAAACCCCGACTCACGCAGCGCGGGCAATAGCCGTTCCAGCCAGCTAAGCGGACCCCCAACACTGTTCGGCTCGTCATAAGCACAGAAGGTAACGCTGGTCACTGACTGTCCCCATCACCTGAAACACACCAGCACATCTTCATACACCGCCACTCGCACGGTAGACAGCATCCAGCTGTGGCGCAATTACACGCCAGTCGTATTCTTTCAGCACTCTTTCCCTGGCAACCCC
>JBFIHZ010000030.1:0-20826 GCA_041601535.1 Lysobacterales bacterium
ACCACGGCAGCACCATCCGCGCGATGGACATGGAAAGCCGCATGACGCTGTGCAATATGTCCATCGAATGCGGCGCCCGCGCCGGCATGGTGGCGCCGGATGAAACCACATTCGAATACATCAAGGGCCGGCCCATGGCACCGCAGGGCGATGCCTGGCAGCGCGCCGTGGAGCGCTGGAAGGCCCTGTCGACCGATGAGGGTGCGCGCTTCGACCGGCTGGTGACCATTGATGCGTCCGAGATTGAACCCAGCGTCACCTGGGGTACCCACCCCGGCATGATGATGGGCATCAATGCCAGGCTGCCGTCGCAGACCGACGCGGGCACCCGCGATGCGCTGGACTACATGCACCTTGAAGCCGGCGCTGCGCTGACCGGCGAACCGGTCAACCTGGTGTTTATCGGCAGTTGCACCAATTCCCGCCTGAGCGACCTGCGCGTGGCTGCCTCGATTCTCAGGAACCGCAAGGTGGCCGACAGTGTGCGCATGCTGGTGGTGCCCGGTTCCGAACAAACCCGTGTTGCCGCCGAAGCCGAAGGCCTGCACAAGATATTTCTGGCCGCCGGCGCCGAATGGCGTGAGCCGGGCTGCTCCATGTGCATCGGCATGAATGGCGATATCGGCCAGCCGGGCGACCTGGTGGTCAGCACCAGCAACCGTAATTTCAAGGGCCGCCAGGGGCGCAACGTGCGTACTGTGCTGGCCAGCCCGTTAACCGCCGCTGCCTGCGCGGTAACGGGTGTGGTTACCGATCCGCGGCCGCTGCTGCTGGAGCAGGCGTCATGAGCGAGACCATGCGATCAAGCAACAAGAAACACGGCCAGATCAAATCCCTGACCTACCGTCTGCCGGTGGCCAATATCGACACGGACCAGATCATTCCGGCGCAATTCCTCACCACCACCGAGCGCGAGGGCCTTGGCCAGTACTGTTTTTACGCCTGGCGCTATGATGCCGATGGTAAGCCGCGTGCCGACAGCCCGCTGGCCGAACACCAGCCCGACCGCCACCAGGTGCTGGTGGCCGGCGCGAACTTCGGTTGCGGCTCATCCCGCGAGCATGCGCCCTGGGCCTTGCTGGACATGGGCTTCCGCGCGGTCATCAGCAGCCAGTTTGCCGATATTTTCCGCAACAATTCGCTGAAAAACGGCCTGCTTCCCGTTACCGTGGACCAGCAGGTCATTGATTACCTGATGGCCGAAGCGGAACGCGAAGTCACCATCGACATCCCATCGGCCACCCTGCAGGTGGCCGGCCTGGGCAGCTACACCTTCCCGCTGGATCCGTTTGCCGCGTACTGCCTCACCCACGGCATTGACCAACTGGACTTTATCCTCGGCTACGACACGCTGATCAGCCAACACGAGCAACGCCATGAAGCCTGAAAACAAAACCAGTTTCCGCATTGTCGGCCTGCCAGGTGATGGCGTGGGCACCGAGGTCTATGCCTCCGCAGTCCAGGTGCTGGACGTGATCTCCGATCGGTTCGGCGTGACTTTTGAACTGGACGAACAGTTGCTGGGCGGCGCCGCGGTTGATGCCACGGGCGATCCCTTGCCGCCGGCCACCATCGCAGCCGGCAAACGCGCTGACGCCATCTTGCTGGGTGCGATCGGCGGCCCCAAATGGGACAACAACCCGGCCGAACAACGCCCGGAAAAAGGCCTGTTGCGGATTCGTGCCGAGTTCGGCCTGTTCTGTAACCTGCGGCCGGTGATGACCCACCCGGCCCTGCACGCTTTTTCACCCATCCGGCCGGAACGGCTGCAGAACGTGGACCTGGTGATCGTGCGCGAACTCACCGGTGGCATTTATTTTGGTGAACGCCGCCGCGATGCCAATTCGGCCGAAGATGTGTGCAGCTATACACGGGACGAAATCGCCCGTGTCACGCGCAAGGCCTGTGATCTGGCCATGCTGCGGCAACGCCGCGTGACCCAGGTCGACAAGGCCAACGTGCTGGAAACTTCGCGCCTGTGGCGCCAGGTGGTGGCCGAGGTGGTGGCGGACGAATACCCCGACATCGAACTGCAAAACCAGCTGGTCGATTCCACCGCCATGCACCTGCTGTCGCGGCCCGCCAGTTTCGACGTGGTACTGACGGAAAACCTGTTTGGTGACATCCTGTCGGACGAAGCCTCCATGCTCAGCGGCTCCATGGGCCTGCTGCCTTCAGCTTCGCTCGGCGAGGGCAGCTTCGGCATGTATGAACCGGTGCACGGTTCCGCCCCGGATATCGCCGGCCAGGGCATCGCCAATCCCTATGCCATGCTGCTGTCCACCGCGATGATGCTGCGCCTGTCGCTGCATCTGCCGCAGGCAGCCGATGCACTGGAGCAGGCCATTTTCCAGTGCTGGGATGATGGCGTGCTGACCCGTGACCTGGTGGCCGATGGCTGCACCACGGCGGAAGTCACCGAGGCGGTTTGTACACGCCTGCAGGCGCTGGTGCCCACCGCCGAACAACGCGCCAGCCAGGGCTGAACCGGGGTGAATGCACCGCTTTCCAGCGACCGCGCTTCCCAGGCAGCCAAGCCTGGATTGTTTTCATCCGAACAACAGAAGAAACTGTTCGATCAGTACATGCCGCGTATTCTGCAGTGCCACCTGGAAGACCTGGTGCAGGAAACGCCGGTGCAGGCCATGCCGCAGCTGTCGCAGCGGCTGGGCCTGGACGTGCTGGTCAAGCGCGAAGACCTGCAACCGGTGTTCTCATTCAAGCTGCGCGGGGCCTATGCCCGCCTGAAAGCATTGTCGGCGGAGCAGCGCAGCCGCGGCGTGATCTGTGCCTCGGCCGGTAACCACGCACAGGGCCTGGCGCTGGCCGCCGCCCACCTCGGCATCAAGGCCGTCGTGGTGATGCCGGCCGTGACGCCCGAGATCAAGGTTAACGCGGTGCGCAAACTCGGTGCCTCGGTGCTGATCGAGGGCGAGGATTTCGACACCGCCTGCGCCCATGCGCTGCAACTGGCGGAGCAACAGGGTTACGAGTTCGTGCATCCCTACGACGACCCGGATGTGATCACCGGCCAGGCCACCATCGCGCTGGAACTGCTGCGCCAGGCGCGGCGGCCAGTGGACTACCTGTTTATACCGATCGGTGGTGGCGGGCTGGCCGCCGGGGTGGCACTGGTGGCGCGCTACATGCAACCCAATATCCGCTTGATCGGCGTGGAAGCGGAAGAATCAGCTTCCATGGCGGCCGCACTGCAGGCCGGCAAACCGGTCAGCCTGGACAGCGTAGGCCATTTCGCCGAAGGCGTTTCCGTCAAGCGCGCCGGCGATCACACCTTTGCCATTTGCGCGCAAATGCTGGATGAGATCGTGGTGGTGGACAGTGACGAGATCTGCGCCGCGGTGCAGGATGTTTATGAAGACACGCGGGCCATTGCCGAACCGGCCGGCGCACTGGCTTTTGCCGGCATGAAACGCTATTTCCACCAGCACCCCGGCAGCACCGGTTGCGCGGCCGCCATCCTGTCGGGTGCCAACGTCAACTTCGCCCGCTTGCGCCATATTGCCGAACGCGCCGCGGTAGGCGAGGAGCGCGAAGCCCTGTTGGGGGTCACCATCCCCGAACGGCCCGGCAGTTTCCTGGAGTTCTGTGAAACCGTCGGGCAACGCAGCATCACCGAATTCAACTACCGCTATGCCGACAAAAGCGCGGCGCAGATTTTTGTCGGCATTGAACTGAAAGGCGGCATCAGCGAGAAAAATGAAATCATCAGCCAGCTCACCGAACACGGCTTTCCGGTGAGCGACCTGTCGACCAACGACATGGCACGCCTGCACATCCGCCATATGGTGGGCGGCCGCGCCACGGTCGAAAACGAGCATATTTTCCGCTTTGAATTCCCCGAACGGCCCGGTGCGCTGTTACGCTTTTTGCGCGGCATGAACGCCGGCTGGAACATCAGCCTGTTCCACTACCGCAATTACGGCGCGGAATACGGTCGGGTGATGCTGGGCGTACAGGTGGCGGAGGAAGACATGATCGACTTCCACCGTTTTCTCAAGTCCACCGCCTACCCCTACCAGGCGGAAGGCGACAACCTCGCCTACCGTCTGTTTGTTGGCCCGCCCGACAGTACCGCGCCGGAAAACGGCAGCCAGGACTAAGCCCTAGCCGTCGAAACGGCCGCCATTTTCGGCCAGTTTCTGCAACAGCGGCGCCGGCTGCCAGTCATCCGGCCGGCCCAGGCTGTCGCGGAAACCGCAAATGGTTTCATACACCTTGCGGGCACCCACGGTATCGCCATAGAACATCGGTCCGCCACGGTGCGCCGGGAAGCCGTAGCCATACAGGTAGACCACGTCAATATCGCTGGAGCGTTGTGCAATGCCTTCTTCCAGGATGCGTGCGCCTTCGTTGATCAGCGGATAGATCACCCGCTGCACGATTTCCTCGTCGCTGAATGAACGCGGCTTGATGCCCAAGCGCTCAGCTTCGGCCCGGATCATTTCCTCTACCAGCGGGTCGTCCATGCGCTGACGGGTCTCCGGGTTGTACTGGTAATAACCAGCACCGGTTTTCTGCCCGTGGCGGCCCATTTCCACCAGCTGGTTGGCCACGTGTACCGAGGGGTGATCCGGCAGGTCAGGTATCGCCTGGCGGGCCTTGTAGCCCACATCCAGACCGGCCAGGTCGGCCACCGACAGCGGCCCCATGGCCATGCCAAAGCCGGTCAAAGCAGCGTCCACCTGCGCCGGTGTGGCGCCCTCCAGCAACAGCATCTGCGCTTCACGGAAATAACCACCCAGCATGCGGTTGCCAATAAAGCCGTAGCACACCCGCGCCAGCACCGGTACCTTGCGGATGGTCTTGGCCAGCTTCATCACGGTGGCAATCACATCATCAGCCGTTTGCTCACCGCGCACCACTTCCAGCAGTTTCATGACATTGGCCGGGCTGAAGAAATGCATGCCCAGGCAATCGGCCGGCCGTTGGGTGGCGGCGGCAATCTCATCCACGTTCTGATACGAGGTATTGGTGGCCAGGATGGCACCCGGCTTGCACACTTCATCCAGTTGCCGGAACACGGTTTTCTTGATGTCCGGGTTTTCGAATACGGCCTCAATGGCCAGGTCCACGCCCGCCAGGTCAGCGTAATCGGTGGTGCCCGAAATGCGTGACATGCAGTCATCGGCGTATTGCTCGGTGAAGCGGCCACGCGCTACCGAACGATCATAGTTTTTGCGGCAAATGGACAGGCCACGCTGCAGTGCTTCAGCATTCAATTCCAGCAGGGTGACCGGAATGCCGGCGTTGGCAAAACTCATCGCTATGCCTCCACCCATGGTGCCGGCACCGATAATGCCGACCGAGGCGATGTCACGCAGCGGGGTATCACGCGGCAGGCCTTCCACGCGGGCCGCCTGACGTTCGGCAAAGAACGCATGCCGCAAGCCGGCAGACTCGGGTGATTTGACCAGAACCGCAAACTGTTCGCGCTCAAACGCCGTGCCGGTGTCGAAATCCACCTGGGTGGCTTTCTCCACGCAGTCGATAATCGCCTGGGGCGCGGGCAGCAGTGGGCTTTTCTTCTTCACGGCCTGGCGGTACTGGTCAAAAAATCCATCTTCCACGCCATCGGTATCCACCGGCAGTTCCGAGGTGCGGCGTGGCGCTGCCTGCTGCTGTATCAACTCGGCCGCCCAGGCTTTGGCATCTTCCAGCAGGTCTCCTTCCGCCAGGCGATCCACCAGGCCGGCCTGCAACGCCTGCTGGGCCGATACCGGCTTGCCACTGACCATCAGATCCAATGCGGCCTTGACGCCAATCAGCCGCGGTGCCATCTGCGTGCCGCCGGCTCCCGGCAAAATACCCAGGCTGACTTCCGGCAGGCCCAGACGGGCTTGCGGCACCGCGATGCGGTAATGCGCGGCCATGGCCGTTTCCAGCCCGCCGCCCAGCGCCGTGCCGTGAATGGCTGCCACTACCGGTACCGGACACTGCTCAATCTGCCGGCACAGGTCCGGCAGCCACGGATCCGCTGGCGGCTTGCCGAATTCACTGATGTCCGCACCGGCAAAAAACGTCCGGCCCTCGCAATGCAGCACGATGGCTTGCGCCGCACTGGCGCAGGCCTCAGTAAACGCGCTGGCCATGCCACTGCGCACCGCATGGGACAATGCGTTGACCGGTGGATTGTTGACGGTGATAACGGCGATGTCGTTATCCAGGTTCAGACGGACGATCTCGGACATGTGTAATACCTACTTTCAAAATAAACCAATATGCCATGCCCGCCAGGCAATAGACACCGGCGGGAGCAGTTATTTTATACTTAAAACATATCCGCGTGGGGGTTTTTGCGCACGGACCGGCACGGCTGCTGCATAGCGGGTTGTGGTGTTGCTGCACTTTTCGGGTTAAGTTTGCTCGCGGAGCCTTAAGATTGCATGCCTTAATGCGCGGCCCATTGCGGCGCAGCCGACTTCACGTTCACCCTCCAAACCCAGGGAACCCGTCCACACCATGACCCGTAACAGTCTGATTACCTGCCTCAAATGCACCGCTTGCGGTGCCGAATACCCCGCCGATACCTTGATGAACCTTTGTCCGGTCGACCAGCGTCCGGTGGAAATCCAGCTGGATATCCCGCGGCTGGCCGCCGAGCAGGCAGGACTGGCCTGGTACCAGCCGGCGCGCAAGGACATGTGGCGCTTTGGCGGACTGCTGGCGCTGGACATCAACCGTGAGCAAGACCAGCCATTCATCACCTGCCTGGGTGAGGGCCACACGCCGCTGCTGGAGTACAGCGATTTTCCGCTGGCCCAATCCGGCGGTTTCAGTTTGCAGTTGAAAGACGAGGGTAAAGCCCACCCCGGGTACGGCGCCAATCCCAGCCAGAGCTTCAAGGACCGCGGCATGGCCATGTCGGTTTCCATGGCCAGGCGGCACGGCCTGCGGAAACTGGCCGTGCCCACCCAGGGCAATGCCGGTGACTCCCTGTGCAGCTATGCCGAAGCCGCCGGCCTGCAGGTGGTGGTTGCAATGCCGCGCGATACCCCCTTGCCGATACTCGGGCGGGTAGCAGCATTGGCGCAAGGATCAGAGGATTTCAACCTGGAACTGGTGGATGGCAGCATTCGCGAGGCGGGTGAATTATTGAAACGCGACTGGATACCCAATGGCTATTTCAGCGTGGCCACGTTTCAGGACCCGGGCTGGCGCATCGAGGGCAAGAAAACGCTCGGGCTGGAACTGGCCGAGCCGGCCGAGCCCACCGGCCGCTGGCGCCTGCCGGATGTGGTGATTTATCCCACCGGTGGCGGCACCGGCGTACTGGGCATGTGGAAAGCTTTTGATGAACTGCAGGCACTGGGCCTGATTGACGATGCGCGGCCGCGCATGGTTTGCGTGCAGGCCGAGGCAACCCAGCCGGTGGTGCACGCCTTCAACGAAGGGCTGGAAGATACCGTACCGCAATCCGGCGGCAACACGCTGGCCTTCGGGCTGAACGTGCCGGGCGGCGTCGGCCACTTCAAGGTACTGGATATCATCCGGCGCAGCGGGGGCATGGCGCTGGCCATTGCCGAAGACGAAATCCACCGGCAATTATCCAGCACCTGGCAGGACAAGCGCTGGTGGGTCTGCCCGGAGGGGGCGGCCTGCCTGGCCGCCATTCCCAAACTGCTGGATAACGGCATGATTCGCCGCGGTGACCGGGTGGTGGCATTCAATACCGGTTCACTGGAAAAATACCTGCCGGACCTGCGTCACCTGCTGTGATACGGCACAGCCGGCTGCCCCGGCCCGGGGCGCATCCGCTTCAGGGCTGCGCCTGCCCCAGCGCCGTTTCCACCACCTGCTGCAAGGCCGCGGCGTGCGCCTTGCTGTCGTTCAGCGCCGGAATATAGTCCAGTCGCTCACCGCCGCTGGCTTCAAACAGCTCGGCATTCTGCAAGGCGATTTCTTCCAGCGTTTCCAGGCAATCCACCGCGAAACCCGGGCACACCACCTGCACCCGCTGGATGCCCTGGCCGGCGAGCGCTTGAAGCGTGGTATCCGTATAGGGCTGCAACCACGGCTCGCGACCCACCCGCGACTGGTAGGTGAGTATCCACTCGTCCTCGGCCAGTCCGGCCGCAGCCGCTATCGCCCGAACACTGGCTTCGCAGTGCTGCTGATACGGATCGCCCTGCCGCACGTAACGCTGCGGAATACCGTGCAGCGAAAAGATCAGCCGTTCGGCCGCGCCATGTTGGCGGCGGTGCTCAACCACGCTGGCGGCCACCGCGTTTATCCAGCCAGGGGCGCGGTAATAATCATTGATCCGGATCACTTCCGGTTGCCAGTCCATGCGCTGCAGGGCGGCGTCCACCGCATCGTAAATGGATGCGGTGGTGGTGCCGGAAAACTGCGGGTACAGGGGCAGGACACAGACCCGCTCCACCCCGGCGCTGCGCAATTGCTGCAGGGCCGCAGCGATGCCGGGCTGTCCGTAGCGCATGCCGGCAACCACCGCGCGCGCCTGCGGCAGCGCGTGTTTCAATGCAGCCGTCAATCGCTGGGTGAACACCAGCAGTGGTGAGCCTTCCGCCAGCCAGATTTTCCGGTAGGCGGCCGCCGAGCGGGCGGCCCTTAACGGGATGATCACGCAGTTCAGCAACGGCAGCCACAACCAGCGCGGCAGATCCACTACCCTGGGGTCGGACAGAAACTCGCGCAGAAACCGGGCCACATGGCGCCGGTCGGGTGCTTCAGGCGTTCCCAGGTTGGCCAGCAATACCCCCCAGGCAGCGCGCTCTGGCGGGTGCGTGCCCGGCTCAGCAGATTTTTCGGCCATCATGGCAATTTACCTGTTGTTGCAAAATCACCACACCGATTCAGGGCAGCGTTCATTAAAGCTCCAATAAAAGACGAAAAGTGGCATAAAACACCCGTTTTCTCCATACAAACAAGCGCCTGCGCGTCACCAGAGCGGCGCGGGCGCCCAATGCCCTCGGGCGAGCATGTTGCAAAACAACAACAGGCTGTTAATTTCTGCTAAAAAATTCGACTAACATTTTGTTTTAAATATGAATTCTGCTAGCATTGGCGTCCCGCCGTTCGACAGAACGTGGCCGGATTTCGCGCAGATGAAAATGAATATAACAATAAAGTTGACCGCCCTGCTGACCTTGCTCATGTTTGCAGCGATCGCTTACGCCGGTCCCAATGGTTACAGTGTCAGCAGTGACAGCGGCAATAATGACGCCTTCAACCTGTACCGCATTGACCTCGCCACCGGCCAGCAAACCAAGCTGGGGCTGGTGCAATCCTTTGGCCAGCCGCGCATTGACGTGGAAGGCCTGGCCTTCGCGCCGGACGGCACGCTGTACGGCATGGATGACAACTCGCTGCGCCTGTTTCCCATCAATATCGACAACGGCACGGTGGACAGCACCCGCGACGTCACGCTGAGCGGCCTGCCCACCGGCGGCAACAACGACTTCGGCATGACCTTTGCCTGCGACGGCAACCTGTACGCCAGCTCGGTCAATACCGACATGCTGTACCGCGTTAATCTTAACGGGACGACCACCCAGCTGGGCAGCCTGGGCGCCAATATCAGCGCTCTGGCCGCTTTTGGCAACCCGGTGAAGCTGTACGGCCTGGGCAACGGCCTGACCAAGGCGGGCGCGGTGGACTCACGCACGCTGTACAGCATCAATCCGCAAACCGGCGCCACCACAGCCATTGGCCAACTGGGTGCGGCCGCCGGCCACTACACCGAGGCCGGCCTGGCCTTTGACAGCAGTGGCGTACTCTGGGCGATCACCGACCGTGGCCTGTTCGACCTGGGCATGGGCGGCCCCTTTCCCAGCCAGATCCTGCGCATTGATACCGCCACCGGCGTAGCCACCGCGGTGGCCAACACCACCCAGGTCGGCTTTGAAAGCCTGGCCATTACCATCCCGCGCGGCTGTGGCGGAACCGGCAGCGAAAAAGCCCAGTTCACCGTGCAGAAACGGTTTGTGGATTACAACAACCACGCACCGGTTACCCTGATGCTCAGCTGTAATACCGGCCTGCCGCTGGAGCAGAGCAAAACCGTACAGCCCAATGAAGGGGTGAACGGCGAGTTCGAAGTGAAGTTCGTGGTGGAGAGTTTTGACAGTGGCGAGCTGGCCTGCCAGGTCACCGAACAGGCTCCGCCAGGTTACACGCCCACCTACGTTTGCCTGGGTGAATCCGACTGCACCGTGCCACAGGGGCCGGATTCCTGCGCCTTTATCAATGTCGAGGCGGGCAGCGATAATCTGTGCCAGGTACAGAACTACCCCTCCGCAGTGCCGCTCACCGTTCACAAGCAGTGGCTGCTGGACCCCGCGGATATCGGCTTTAGCGGCGATGCACGCATCACCGTGGAATGTGAAAACGTGTTCGATGGCGATGGCCTGCGCGACGGCAACGACATGAGCTGGCTTTTTGATACCAGCGGTGATGCCAGCGTGATGGCCACGATCTACCCCGATTTCGACGGCTCAACCCGGTGCCGCGCGGAGGAATCACAAGTCTTCAGCGCAGTAGAGCCGGACAATGGCTGCAGCAGCTGGATTCCGCTGAACATTGGCGACGCGCCCAAGTCCTGCACCATCACCAATACCGTATTCCTCGAAGGCATCCCCACCCTGGGTGACTATGCCAAGCTGATGTTTGCCCTGCTGATGCTGGCTACCGGGCTGGTTGCGGTGCGCCGCTACTGACCGGAGCGGATCAAGCTGCACGAGGCGGTTTGGGGTACACTGAGGGCTTTGCGAATCACGGAGCATTTCCATGGGTATTGGTAACATCAGCATGACACAGCTGCTCATCTTGCTGGTCATCGTCGTCCTGGTATTCGGCACCAAGAAACTGCGCAATATGGGCTCGGACCTGGGCCAGGCGGTTAAAGGCTTCCGTAAAGGCATGGAAGACGACAAAGGCAATGCCACCGAGCAACTCGAAGCGGATGCCCTCGGCGCAGACGCCTCACCCTCACCCAGCGCCAGCACAGCCGCCGACCAGGATTCCGCTAAATCAAAGTCCACACCGGCCAGCTGATCAGCCGCCATGTTTGATGTTGGTTTCGCCGAGCTGGTCCTGCTGGCTTTTATCGGCCTGCTGGTTCTGGGCCCGGAACGTCTGCCGCGCGTGGCCCGGACACTTGGCGGGCTGACCCGCAAGGCCCGCAGCAGCTGGCTCAACCTGAAGCGTTCCATCGAAGAAGAAATGAACGCCGAAGACCTGAAAAAACCCATCAAGAATATTCACAACGAGATCAAATCATCCGTTGACACCGTCAGTTCAGGCGCCGAAGCCATCAGGAAGGATGTCGTCTCCGGCGTCACCGGCAAAAATGAACCCGAATGAGCAAAACGAAGACCAGGAACAGAGCTTCCTGGAGCACCTGGTTGAATTACGCAGCCGCCTGCTGAAAGCCTCGCTGGCGGTGCTGGTGGTGCTGATCGTGTTGTTGCCGTTTTCGCGCAAGCTGTATGCATTGCTGGCCGCACCGCTGACCGCGCATTTGCCGCAAGGCAGCAGCATGATTGCCATCGACGTGGCCTCTCCGTTCCTGACCCCGTTCAAGCTGGCCCTGTTGCTGGCCCTGATACTGGCCATACCGGTGGTGTTGTACCAGCTGTGGGCCTTTGTCGCGCCCGCGCTGTACAAACACGAAAAACGCCTGGCCAAACCCCTGCTGTATACCTCGGTGCTGCTGTTTTATTCAGGCTGCGCGTTTGCCTATTTCGTGGTATTCCCGATTGTTTTCGGCTTTTTCACCAGCGTTGCGCCGGAAGGTGTGGCGGTGATGACCGACATCAGCAAGTACCTGGATTTTGTCATCACGCTGTTTATGGCATTTGGCATCACCTTCGAGGTGCCCATTGCCACCATCATCCTGGTGGCCACCGGCATTACCACGGTGGCCGACCTGGCCAAGATGCGGGCGTATATCGTGGTGGGCGCGTTTGCACTGGGCATGTTGCTGACCCCGCCCGATGTGATATCACAAACGCTGCTGGCCATCCCGATGTGGTTATTGTTCGAGACCGGCCTGCTGATGGCCCGCATACTGGTGCCAGTAAAAGACGAAGCCGAAGAGGAAGGCAGCACCACGGCCACACCCTCGGATAAAACCGGGACTTAAAACCTCAGGAATCAGGCCAGCAACTGGCCGTCATCACCACCGCTGTCATCGTCACTGCCCGTGGGGCCATGTTGCGGTGACACCGCGGCTTCCATGCGGAATATATCCCTGAAGGAGCAGAACTGGCTGGCAAATACCACCAGTTGAAAGGCCAGCATAAGCAGCATCATCAAAGCCACCACCAGCACGGCCAGGCCGCCCGAGCTGGCTGCCAGCCGGTAAAGCATGCCCATGACCAGGGCCAGCGGCACCATCAGTGCCATATAGCCCATCGCCAGCATGCCAAATGGCTTCCAGTTGGCCACCAGCGCACGCAAACCGCTGGCCAGGCTGCGGCCCAGTTTCTGCTGGCCAAACCAGATCAGCGGTATCGACATGAAGGTCAGCGTGCCGCTCACCGCAAACGCCACGGCAATGGCCAGCAGGATACGCATGACCGTGCCCTCGTCCAGCATGGCCACCGCGTCAAGGTCACCGGCTTCAATACGCGCCACCAGGTCCGGGTTCATCAGCGACTCACTGCCGCTCAGCAGCAGGGATACCGTCACCAGGCCTACCGCCACCATCACGCCACCCAGCGCCAGCAGGCGCCCGGTCCGGGGGCTTGTGGTCAGCGGTACGAACAGGGTTGATGCCGGCGGCCGCTGGCCAACCGAAACCAGGAAAAATGCCTGCAACAAGCCAGCCGAGAAAGCCGGCATGGCAATCATCACGAAAAAGCCCAGTAGCGGAATCTGGCTCAGACCGAGTATCAATTGCAACAGCACACCCAGGAACAGCAATCGGGCCAGCTGTTGCCGCACCAGGGCCAGGCTCTGGCTTAGCCAGGTCAAGCCTTGGCGGGCGGGCAAAACATGAACTTTCAGGGTTTCTTGTTGACTCACAACGGTATGGACCTCGGTTTGATAGGGCTGGACCCGGCCTCTCAGGCAAAGCCTCAACGCGTATTGTAATATGAACACAAGCGGCTGAGCTCATCCGTTACCTCTGTCGCCCAGCTGCGCATACCACAAGGAACTTGTCTTTGAACGCTTACCGCCCTGCAACGACCACCGCACCCATTTCGCTGGGTATTATCTTTTCCTGTGTGATCGTGTACCTGTTTCAGAACCTGTCGCCTTCACTGGCACTGTGGCCACTGAATAGCGGTTTCTTTCAGCCCTGGCAGGTACTGACCTATGGCTTTTTGCATGGCGGTTTCAATCACCTGTTTTTCAACATGTTCGCCGTTTGGATGTTCGGCACACCACTGGAACAAGCCTGGGGCAGCCAGCGTTTTGCCTCGTTTTACATGGTCTGTGTGCTCGGTGCGGCGGTGGCGCAGATCATCGTGCAGCAGCTTACCGGTGGCATTTATCCCACCATCGGCGCCTCCGGTGGTGTTTTCGGCCTGCTGCTGGCCTATGGGGTCATGTGGCCCAATAACCGCATGTTTTTGATATTCTTTCCGGTACCCATCAAGGCAAAATGGTTTGTACTGATCTACGGCGCGGTCGAACTGGTCTTCGGCGTAACCGGTGCCATGCCGGGCATTGCACATTTCGCCCACCTGGGTGGCATGTTCTTCGGTGCCGGCTTGTTATGGAAATGGGGGTGGCGACCAGGCATGACCTGGCAAAAGTAAACGCCGCAAGCAAGCGCATTAACAAGGGGGAATTATGGTTAGAAAAAAGAAAGCCTGGCAGGCCACGGCAGGCGGCTGGGCCGCTGTCATCTTTGTACTGCTGCTGTGGCGCCAGTTCGGCCCGGGCTTGCCGGTGGAGGTCGCGCGGGGCTCCAGCGAAATCGCCAGCGCCTTCGCGCAGCAACGCTCGGACATCATGGTGGAGTTTGCCGGCCAGGTAGCGCGCGAACTCAATGACGACAAGGACGGCACACCGCACCAGCGCTTTATTGTCGAACTGGACAATGGCCACAGCCTGTTGATTGCCCACAACCTGAAGCTGGCTTCACGGGTGCCGCTGGAACCGTATGACCCCATTCGCGTGCGCGGCGAATACGTGTGGAACGCGCAGGGCGGCGTAGTGCACTGGACCCACCGCGATCCGGGTGCCGGTCTCAAGCACGGCTGGATCGAACACCGCGGGCAACGCTACGAATAAGCCAGCTGGCGGCGGCGTCACGACGGGCGCGCTGGGCGCCCGCCCGTCAGGGTCAGCTTGCCGGGTCAGTCCTCAAGTACAAACGTAACCTTGAGGATGACCCGGTATTCCAGGATATGGCCGTCTGAATCACAGGATACCTTCTGCCCTTCAACCCAGGCCCCACGCACGTTTTTCAGGGTTTTGGCGGAACGCTTGAGGCCTTGTTTCACGGCATCTTCGAACGACTCTTTTGACGAGGAAATGATCTCGGTGACGCGTGCTACAGACATGATGCTTTCTCCAGTGCGGCAACCAACCGCGCCGCATGCGGGACCTTGAGGTCAGTTCTGCCAGTCACAGCCAGCCCGGGTTTCGTGGCGGCAAGTGAGTGGCGCATGCCTTGATCATAGACCATTCGACACGCCACGGCGTCGCTGGTGGCAGCAAAACCCGACCTGGGTCACAGGAAAATCCATTCGCAGCCACTGCAACTCCATGAACACCAGTGGCCGAGGTGCCCGGCATGTGCTATCCGCTTCAGTAGCGGTGACCCCGCCACGGGTTCCCCAGATAGAGATAGACCGTGTTCTCGCCGCTGTCACTGTGTCCGTACGCCAGATAGACCGGGCCAATGGGCGTATCCGCGCCAATAAACAGGCTGCCGGAATAACGCAGGCTGCCCAGGCTTACCGCCGATTTGCTCTGCCAGACGTTACCCGCCTCCAGTGAAATGCCGGCGTAGGCGGGAAAAATATCAATCTCATTCAAACGGCGATACCAGGATAATGCCGCCAGGCCCAGTTGCGGTCCCGCCAGCTGATCCGGTACCAGGCCGGAAAGCCGGCCAAAGCCGCCCAGTTCGAACCAGCGCTCGATGGGTGCGTTGTCGTGGAAGCTGTATCCCAGTTGGGTATTGAACAGCAGCGAATTCCGCCCGAAGGTCCAGGCATAGGAGGTCGACAGCAGGGCCTGTTCATAGTCGGAAGCGGCGCCCAGGTCTTCACGGGCGTAACGGTAACCCAGCGTCGCCAGCCAGCCCCTGGTGGGAAACCACAAGCTGTCCTGGTCGTCGTGACGATAGGTCAGCAGCAACTCGCCGATGCGGACGTTATCGTCCAGCAAAAATCCGGGATCGCCAATGACCACATCCGCATCACCCCGGAAATATTCATAGTCCAGGCGCAACAGGTTGTTGGTATCAAAATTATGCCCCACGCCGACTGAAAAACCCGGGCCGGTGATGTCCAGCTGAGCCAGGTATTGTTCGTCATCGAACAGGTTAAACGCATTACGTGCCCAGTAGACCCGCGGCTCAACAAACCAGCGCGCCCGCTTGTCCACGGGCTGGTAAAAATCAATCTCCAGCCGGTCCTCACGGCCCACCACCAGGTCTGCCCGCAATTCTCCGGCCAGTGAGTTCAGTGCGTTGCGGGTATAGGACAGCCCCATGCGAAAAGCACTGCTGCCGGAAAACACATTGGAGATCTCCAGGCCAAACTGCAGGTAATTGGGCCCCCATTGACGCGGATAGGCATTGATCTCCAGGCCGGTTTCACCGTTTTCCCGGCGCACCATGTCGTAGGTTACAGACTGAAACACATCCAGGCTGTAGACACGGTCAATGCTTTTCTCGAGCTTCCTGGCATCCAGCTCCTGGCCCAGCTCCACGTCCAGGCGCGAACGGATGATTTCATCATTCAGAACTGACTGGTTGTTGATTTCCACAAATTGCACCACGAATGCTTCATTGCTGCTGTCTGTGCGCGCTTGCTGCCAATGCCGCGGGCCGGCTTGCGGGCTGGCCAGCGGCCTGATGGCAGCCTCGTTGAGCACAACCTCATCGTAGCCCGCGTCGACCACATTCAGAATATTCATGAAATCGGCGGAGCTAAAGCCCTCCAGCTTTGGCACCAGCAAAATATCGTCGGGACCCAGCGAAGCGATTTGCTGCTCGGTATTCTTGCGCGTGAGGAAATTGGTCAGCTGCTCGGTCACTGTCAACATGGAATCCAGGTCTTCACGCTTGAGCAACGGCGAGGAGATATCTACCGCAATGACGATATCCGCGCCCATCGCCCGCACCACGTTGACCGGAAGATTGTTGGCCATGCCCCCATCCACCAGGATTTTTCCGTCCAGCGTGACCGGTGCGAACACGCCGGGCACGGACATGCTGGCGCGCACCGCAGTAGGCAGGCTGCCGCGCGACAATACCACCTCTTCACCCGTGACCAGGTCGGTGGCCACGGCCCGGAATGGAATACCCAGCTGATCAAAATCCGTAACATACTTCACCGGTGCCAAAGCGCGGCGGAAAATCTGGTCCAGGTGCTGACCTTCAATCACTCCCAGCGCGAACTGCACACTGCCCTTGTTAAACCCCACCCGGTAAGGAATCAGGAAGGTTGAATCCAGCTCTTTCTTTCGCATCGTGGTATCGCTGCGGTCCGGCGAGTCGGAAAACGCACCTACCCAGTTGGTGGAGTCGACGATGTCCGCAATTTCCGCCGGACTGTAACCGGCCGCATAGTAGGCCCCGACGATGGCGCCCATGCTGGTGCCGGCGATGTAATCTATCGGAATATTCAACTCCTCCAGCGCCTTGAGCACGCCAATATGCGCACCGCCGCGTGCGCCACCACCGCTCAACGCCAGGCCAATTCTGGGCCGCTCCCCGGGCGCTGCTTCCGCACTAAAGCCCCAGGCAGGCAAACACAGCAACAGCAGCAATAACCGACGCAGGCAGTTCATCCCACTCTCCACTTGTCCAGTCAATCCAGTTCAACTATTTCACAGTTGGCAGGCTGCGCCAATGTCCAGCCAGCCACACTCGCGACCTGATTCGGCAGATGACCATGGACCTGCGTGGCTGAATCGCTACAATGAGAGCCGGTTTTTGTAACTCCAAGGTGCACCATGTCCAGCGTTTACCCTGTTCCCGCCGCTGCCGCCGACCGAGCCCTGATCTCTGCCGGCGACTATGAACGCCTTTATCAACTGTCCGTCGATGACAATGACGGGTTCTGGCGGCAGCAGGCCAAACGCCTCGCCTGGTCGAAATTTCCGCAAACCGTCAGCAATGTCAGCTGGGATAAATCCAACTTGTACATCCGCTGGTTTGAAGACGGCGAACTCAACGCCTGCTACAACTGCCTGGATCGCCATCTCGACGAACGCGGCGAGCAGACCGCCATTATCTGGGAAGGTGACGATCCGGAAAACGACCTGACCATCACCTACCGGCAACTGCACGAGCGCGTTTGCCGCATGGCCAACGTGCTCAAGAAACTGGGCGTGGAACGCGGCGACCGGGTAACCATTTACATGCCGATGATTCCGGAGGCCGCCGTGGCCATGCTGGCCTGCGCACGCATAGGCGCGGTGCATTCGGTGGTGTTCGGCGGCTTTTCACCCGATGCGCTGGCCGGCCGCATCATTGATTGCGATTCGAAACTGGTTATCACCGCCGACGAAGGCGTGCGCGGCGGCAAGACCATCCCGTTGAAAGCCAACGTGGATGCCGCGGCTGGCAAAAAAGGCGTGCCGGACAGCCTGCAATCGGTGCTGGTCATCCGCCGCACCGGCAACTCGGTGGACTGGGTTGATGGCCGTGATCACTGGTTTCACGAGCTGGAAGCCCAGGTGGATGCCAACTGCCCGCCGGAAATTATGAACGCCGAAGACCCTTTGTTCATCCTCTACACCTCGGGCTCCACCGGCAAACCCAAGGGCGTGCTGCACACCACCGGTGGTTACCTGCTGTATGCAGCTTATACCCACGAAATCGTGTTCGATTACCAACCCGGCGATGTGTACTGGTGCACCGCTGATGTCGGTTGGGTCACCGGTCACAGTTATATTGTTTATGGCCCGCTGGCCAATGGCGCCATTACCCTGATGTTCGAGGGCGTGCCCAATTACCCCAGCCCCAGCCGGTTCTGGCAAGTGGTCGACAAGCACCAGGTGAACATCTGTTACACCGCACCCACCGCCATCCGCGCACTGATGCGCGAAGGCGAAGACCCTGTCAAGCGCACCTCACGCGCTTCGTTGCGGCTGCTGGGGTCAGTCGGTGAGCCGATCAATCCGGAAGCCTGGGAATGGTATTACCACGTGGTCGGCGATGACCGCTGCCCCATCGTGGACACCTGGTGGCAAACCGAAACCGGCGGCATCCTGATCAGCCCCCTGCCCGGCGCCACGCCGATGAAGCCCGGTTCGGCTACCCGGCCCCTGCCCGGCAATGTGCCGGGCCTGTCCGATGACCAGGGACCGCCGCTGGAAGGTGAGGCCAGTGGTCTGCTGGTGATCAGGCAAAGCTGGCCGGGGCAGATGCGCACCGTTTATGGCGACCACCAGCGGTTTGTGGATACCTATTTCTCCACCGTGCCGGGCAATTATTTCACCGGCGATGGCGCCCGCCGTGATGCCGATGGGTATTACTGGATTACCGGCCGGGTGGACGATGTGCTGAATGTGTCCGGCCACCGCATGGGCACCGCCGAAGTGGAAAGCGCGCTGGTGTCCCACCCGGCCGTGGCCGAAGCCGCCGTGGTTGGATTCCCGCACGACATCAAGGGCGAGGGCATTTACGCCTACGTCACGCTGGTACTGGGCCAGTCACCCAGCGATGAACTGCGCGATGAACTGCGCCAAACGGTACGCAAGGAAATCGGTCCGATTGCCACACCGGACCAGTTGCAATGGGCGCCGGCGCTGCCGAAAACCCGCTCCGGCAAAATCATGCGGCGTATTCTGCGTAAAATAGCAGCCAACGAGTTTGACAACCTGGGTGACACTTCCACCCTGGCCGAACCCGATGTAGTACAACAGCTGATCGACAACCGCTGCAACCGCTAGGAGCAACCAGAGAACCAACAACCTGTTCCTGCGGTCGGCAGAACGCTTTCAACCGGGAGAGAACCATGGGATTACTCGACAACCTGAAAAACGTGCTCGGCAGCAAGAAAAAGGACGACATCGAAGCCACCACCAAGGCCCCCAGCCAGGTTTTGCGCGAGAACGGTATTGAGGCATCCGGCCTGAAGTACCAGTTCGGCTCGGATGGTTCGGTGACACTGGGCGGCACGATCCAGCAGGAATCCGACCGCCAGGCCATTATCGATTTGCTCAAGGCCCTGCCCGGCATTGAATCTGTCAATGATCAGATGACCGTGGCCGCCCCGGCAGCGGCTGCACCGGCCGAACCCACACCACCGCCAGCCGCATCCGCACCGGCCAGCGAACCGTCCGCTCCGGCAGCGCCGGCGGACCGCGCGGCTGCAGGCGGAACCTATACCGTGAAAAGCGGGGATACGCTGTGGAATATCGCCAAGAGCCATTACGGCGATGGTTCAAAATACATGAAGATTTTTGAAGCCAACAAGGGCGTGCTGGACAACCCCGACCGCATCTTCCCCGGCCAGGAGCTGGTTATTCCCAAGCTGGATTAAGCTGCCGCCCGGAGACTATGACAGGCCCTGGTGTTCCAGTGGCCTGGCGCGGTGCATCAGGATCCACTCGGCCCCCTCTTCCAGCGCCGCTTCGCCCAGCGCTTTCAGCACGCGGCGCTGGAACGCGATATCACGTGAGCCCAACAGGTGCTTGCGGGCATTGGCGAAAATTCTCGCCATAAAGCGGTATTGCGCGATCAATTCCTTCTCGGCTTTTTTCTGCGCAATGGTATCGCGCACGCCTGCAGTCAGCGGTAAAAGCCCCATCAGTACCAGCAGCAATTTCTGGTAATCCTCCGCCAGCATGGAGCTTCCCGCTGCCAGTATTATGGCGATCAGTATGCCGGCCCACAGGCAGGTATTGACCACAAGTTCTGTTTGGCGGTTTTTGCGGGTATTCTGGCGTTCCTTGAAAGAGTAATAGGCCAGCTGACCGCCGCGCTCGTCTTCTTCGCCAATCCATTGGTCGATAACCCACTGCACCCAGACCGGGTCCGGATCGATACCGCGGGCACGGTGCATGCTGGCCGCGCGCATTACGTGCCGTATCCAGCCCAGCTCCACGTCCTGCTTTTGCAGGAAATTTTCATAAGCAAAGCCCACCGAGCGCGAATCCACCACGCCGGAAAGGTTCCAGTAGAACTGCACCCGCAAGGCTTCGGCCAGTGCCCGGTAATCCAGGTATTTGCGGTGCCACTGGCGGCGGCTGCCCAGCTTGTGGATGCCAACGCCAGCAAAAAACAGCGCGAGGAATACCCACACCACCCATGGCTGCACTTCGTACTCGGAGTAGATGATAAACACCAGGCCCATCAATACCGCCAGTGCATGGATGCTGTACAGCCCCCGGTTGACGCGCCGCTGATAATACATGGCCAGGCGGTCCGCCTGGCCAAACAAGCGATCCACGTAGCGCGCGCTGTCTGGCACCTCCAGCCCGGCAGTTCCCACGCCCAGCAACGAAGCGGTGAGTGTGCCCTCCGGTACCAGGGCTTCAACGTCCTCATCAAATTCCTGCAAGCGCTCCAGCATCAGGGCGTATTCCGCCGGCATTTCATCGGCCGCAATACGCCCCTGTTGCGAGGTGATCCAGTACGGTTGTAACGGCTGCAATGGGTCTTGCGGCGCGCCATCCGGCCGATCGCGGGAACAGACAATGTGATAC
>JBFIHZ010000031.1:0-20693 GCA_041601535.1 Lysobacterales bacterium
ATTCACAACCTCGATCAGTTGCTGCGCATTGCGTGATTTGCCCTGCATCAGCACGCTGCCTTCGTTGATCACCAGGCGATCGAGATAGGTGTCATCTGGCAGCAGGCGCGTGACATCTGCCAGCACCTCTATGGCCATGGGTGATTCGGCCCGGCGGCGGGTGAGAAAACTGGCGGCCTCACTGGTTTCCTTGACCTGTTCACGCAAACGCTGAACCCGGCGTGCTTCATCCTGCACCTCGGCAATGGCTTCTTCCAGCTCCAGCACGCGGTTGGCCCGCATGTTGATCGACTGCACCATCACCACCACCAGCAACACGGCAGCGGCCGCGGCCAGCGCATAATTGAGCCGGGTGCGTGGGTTAACCACCCCCACCCGCTTTTCGTAGGGCAACAGGTTTACGCCCAGGCTTTGCCCCTCGCTGATCACGTCCACGCCACTGATGGAAACACCCCGTGAAGCCAGCGTTTCCAGCTGTGTGTCCAAGGGTTTGCGCGGCACCACGAATAATTCCAGCCGGATTTGCGCCGAATCCTTGTCGCTGCCCAGGTTTTTCCAGGTGAAATAAACTTCGCTGGCGCGGAATGGGGTCTGGCGGTCCATTTCGAACCCCAGCACCTGTTGCAGATTGGATTCGGCCGCGGCGGGTAACTGGATGTTTTTGCGCAATACCTGGCCAGCGTCCAGTAACAGGAAACGTGGCACCTCGTTCAGGTCATGCTGCTCCAGAACCTTGCGCACCTGCTGGCGTTGCAGTGCGGGATCCTGTTCCAGCTCAAAACGCTCCAGTGGCTGGATTTGTCCGGCTTCTTCCACACCCACGGACAGGCTGGCAGAGTGAAGTTCCAGTACCAGGCGGCGCTGTGCGTGTTGCAGCCGTTCACGCCAACTGACCGGCATCAGCTGTTTCAGCTCGCCCAGCCACCAGCGTAAAAAGGAGCCCACGGGCCCGTTTCGCAGGCGCGCACTCCAGTATTGGATTTTGTTATTCAACGCAATCGCCATGGTTTTGTCAGTGGTGGAACCCTTCTTGCCAGCGCAGGATCCTGAATGGATACCCGTCCTGATTTCCGCCCAGGCGAATTGTCGCTTCTACCTGGTCCCAAACGCCGTTAGGCAGGGTCGCCTTGGCAACGATACTATACGTGAGCCCCCTTCCCCTTGCCACGGCAACCTGCCCATTGGGCAGGGACAGCTTGAGGGACTTGTTGTCTACCTGAGAGTGCCTTTCCGCAACGAAGTTCAACGCATCTTCTTCGGTCATGTCGGGCAGGGCCAGCAGCGCCTCGGCAGGCGCATAAGCCGGATCCGGCAGTTTGTTCTCAGACCACACGGTCAGGCCGGGCTCCATTTTCTGGTACAACTCCCACGGCAGGCCGATCACCTGCAACAGTTCTTCCACCATGATAAAACCGCGGTTGGCCGGCCCGACCTGGTAACCAGCAGAGGTGTATTCGGCCTCCTCTGCGCCATTGGGCCGCACCATGTCATCCGCGTCGGTCCAGTCCAGAATGGCCGCTGACAGCAACTCGGCATCGCCGGCTTCAAGGCCATTGGCCATAAATAACTGCAGCAAGGTCTGTTCCGTGGCGGAATTGATGTTCAGTTTGCCGCGTTCATCGGTCACGCGGACTTCCAGCACGGCGCCGTCGTAGTACATCTCGTACGGCCGGCCGTCGGCAATCCAGCGCTGCTCTTCGTCGGGATCGCGTAAAGCCAGTACCGACAGGTTCAGGCCTGCCTCGGCAGCCAGGCGCGCGCGGGTGCTCCACATGATGGTATGGGCTTCCAGCTGATCCATGCGCGCCATCAGCGTATACGCTCCGGTAGAAATCGTAACCAGCAGCAACACCCATAACACCATCACCAGGGCCACCCCGGACTGCTGCGCCGGCGCTTTCAACCGTAATTGGGTGGTGGCATTCAATTGCGGTCCTTCCTGCGGTCACGCATCTGCTCGATGGCCGACTTGAAGGTATTTTTCTGGTTCGCCTCGTTGGCGCCATCGGCCACGCTGCCATCCACCTTGATGGCGGCTACCAGCAGTGGCCACTGCGCATAGCTGCCCTCTTCAAATACGATATCCAGTGCCACCGCCATGGGTAACACCGACGGGTCGTCCCAGCGGTTGGTCCAGGGCGACAGTTCGCCGTTCTCATCCCGTCCCTGGAACTGAAATTCAGCATTGGCTATGTGGTCCAGCAGAAAGATTGGCGCTCGCTCGGACAATAAACTTTCCTCAAACCCCTGCACCAGCGCGTGCTCCAGCACCAGTGCCAGGCCGTCTTCGCTTTGCACGATGCTGAGCTGCTGAACCTGCGGGCCGCCGAAACCAAGGTATCCCGGCATGGGGCCGACAAAGCGAATGGAATTCGCTTCGCCCAGGAATACCTCCTGCGCAACCGGATCCAGCGCCTGCTGCGATTCCTCGGTCTGGGAAAATGCCAGTGGAATGGCCTGGTTCAGCTGTTTGCGCACGAATTGATGCGCCATGCGCAAGCGGCCGCTTTCCTCCAGTATGGTCTGGCCACGGTCGGTGGCGCGGGTGGAAGCACTGAGGCCGCCATAAGCCAGCGCCAGCAACATGCTCAGCAGCGTAATCGCCAGCAGCAATTCAACCAGGGTGAATCCGTTTGGCCTGTTCATATGCCGGGTAACGCGCGATCGGCCAACACGGCCTTGACGGTGGAAAAACGGTTGGAGCGTTGCCGTGGCGGCTCTCCCCACTCAATGAAGAATTCCACTTCCAGCAGTTCGATACCGGTTTGTTCACCCAGTTCCACAGTGTGTGCGGTAGCCCCTTCGCCGGAGAACGGGTTGATCACCAGCTCCCAGTGGTAATCACCGAACTCGCCATCAGTATAGGTGCCGGAAACCAGTGGAATATCCAGCCCGACCTGGTCCATCACAGATTGCGCCACCAAAGCCACCTCGGTGTATTCGCGGGCGCGCACGGTATTGCGCATGGAGCCGGACATGATTTGCATCACCACCGCAAAGCTCATGGCGAACACCACGAAGGCCAGCAGCACCTCCAGTATGGTAAAGCCGGCCTGGTTCGACTGGCGCGGCGGGGGCGCGGACATACGCTGCATGCTCAGTCCTCCACCCGCTGGATGGAGGCCTCGCCGGTCAGCCAGGCCACATTGATGCGGTACACGCGGCCGTTGGCATCCAGTTCCACCGACCCGCCGGTAGACCCGCCATCCGGATAGAAGCGGATGCCGCCTACCGATTCAGAAGTCAGCTCCGATCGCGCGGTAGTCATCGCCACCTTCATGCCCTCGGGCAGCGTCACCTCTTCCCGTTTCGGCGCCTGGTACTTGGCCTGCTCGGTATCCACCAGGAAAACGTGCTCCTGCTTGTCGAGAATCGCCCGGGTGCGGGTATAGCGCATCGACGCCGTCATCTTGCGCGCCGCCGTGCGCATTTCAGCGCCGGAAATACTGCGTGAAATGGAGGTGCCTACCAGGGCCAGCACCAGCGCGGCAATGACCATCACCACAAGCAGTTCCACCAGGGTAAAGCCGCCGGATGGCTGTGATGCTGGTGTGAATCGGGTTCTCATGTCAGCACCGGCGCACAGATATGGGGGCGTGCTTCGCTATGCAGCGAAGGCTTACTCCCAGCTGTTGATGTCCGCGTTTTTGCCATCACCGCCCGGTCTGCCGTCGGCACCCAGGGATGAAATATCGAAGTCGCCGTGCTCCCCCGGATTGACATACTCGTAGTCCCGGCCCCAGGGGTCTTTCAGCAAGGAGGCTTTCACGTACGGGCCGTTCCAGCCGCTTTCGGTACCGGACTCTTCCACCAGTTGCTGCAAACTGTCCGGCGTGGTGCCAGTATCCAGGTAATAACTTTCCACCGCCATCGACAGGCGTTGTACCTGCGAGGCCGCGGCTTTGACCTTGGCCCCTTCAGCCTTGCCGATGATGCCGGGCAACACCAGGCCGCCGATCAATGCCAGAATCACCAACACCAGCAGCAACTCAACCAGGGTAAAACCCTGCTGCCGGCGCGCCGCTGACCCGGCTTTGCTTGAACCCGCCGGTGTTCTCAGTTGAATTTTCATTTCCACTTTCCTCCACACTTCAATTACGCAATGACAACCCGGTAACCGCCGTTACTGGCGCGGACCCGGTGCCTGCGGACCCATCAGGCCACCAGGTCGTTGATGCTCAGGATGGCCAACAATACCGACAGCACAATGGTACCGATCAGAACCGCCAGCAACAGGGTCACCACCGGTGTAAAAATGGACAGCAGCCGTTCGATCGTATTCCGCACTTCCATGTCATAGGTGTCGGATACTTTCATCAACATCGCATCCAGCCGTCCGGTTTCTTCACCCACGCTCATCATTTGCAGTGCCAGCCGCGGGAACCGGCCCGACTTGGCCAGGTTGCGCGCCAGGCCGCCGCCGGTTTTGACTTCGCGCGCCGCATCCGAAACATCCTTGCGCAACACGGTATTGCTTATGACATTGCGCGCGATGGAAAGTGCCGACAGCAGCGGCACGCCGTTGCTCAACAAGGTGCCGAGCGTGCGGGTCAGGCGGGCGGTTTCCAGCTTGGCCACCAGGTCACCGACCCATTTGAAGCCCAGCACCTTGCCATCCCAGTTGAAGCGCTTCTCTTCCACCGCCAGCATGCGCCGGAACTGGGTCACCACCAGGAAGCCGATCAAAATCATCGCCCACCAGAATTTCTGTAATATTTCTCCGGCGCCCAGCACCACCTTGGTGATGAAGGGCAGATCGCCACCCAGCTCCTCGAATATCGGGGTGAACTGGGGAATCACATAGACCAGCAACAGGATCAGGGAGCCGCCCGCCAACGCCAGCAAAATGGCCGGGTAAATCAGTGCCGAGATCACACTGTCTTTCAGATCACGCGAGCGTTCCAGGTATTCCGACAGACGGTTCAGGGTGACATCCAGCGTGCCGCCCACCTCTCCGGCCCGTACCATGTTGACAAACAACCGGCTGAACGCGCCATGTTGCTTTTCCAGCGCATCGGACAGGCTGCCGCCTTCGCGCACATGGTCACGGATTTCCGACACGGTGCGGTTGACCCGGTTGTTTTCCGACAACTCCATCAGCACCTGCAAAGAGCGGTCCAGCGGCAGGCCGGCGCCCAGCAGGGTCGCCAGTTGCTGCGTGAACTGGCCTACTTCACGGCTGCTCATGCCACGGCGGCTCAGGCGCAGGGAGCCCAATCCAAACAATCCGCCACCCGCCTCGCGTGCCTGCAACGGGATATTGCCAGCCTCCTGCAGCTTCAGCACCACCAGGTCAACGCTGGCTGCTTCCATCGTGCCCTGCACGGTTTCGCCACTGGGGGCCACCGCCTTGTATTCAAACAGCGGCATCAGCTTTCCTGGGTAACCCGCAGTACTTCGTCCAGGGTGGTCATGCCCTGCAGGCACTTGGTCAGCCCGTCCTGGTACATGGTGCGCATGCCTTCGGCCACAGCCAGATCCTGGATTTCACCGGCGGTGGCATGATTCATGATCAGCCGCCGGATGGGGTCGGTCATCAGCAGCAGTTCCAGGATGGTGGTACGCCCGCGGTAACCGGTGGGATTCAATTCGGTGGCCACCGGGCGGTACACCGTGTAGCTGTCCTGTTCGACCAGACGGTTCATGCCGATTTCACGCGCGACCTCCGGCAACAGCTGATAAGCTTCGCGGCTGTCCGGATCCAGCGTGCGCACCAGGCGCTGCGCCAGGATGGCGTTTACGGTGGAGGTGAGCAGGTAATCCTCCACGCCCATGTCCAGCATTCGGGTCACACCGCCCGCCGCGTCATTGGTATGCACCGTGGACAACACCAGATGGCCGGTCAGGGCCGACTGAATGGCGATTTTGGCGGTTTCCAGGTCGCGCATTTCACCAATCATGATCACGTCCGGGTCCTGGCGCACGATCGCACGCAAGGCATGCGAGAAGTCCAGCCCGATGGACGATTTGGCCTGAATCTGGTTGATGCCCTCCAATTGGTACTCCACCGGATCTTCCACCGTGATGATTTTGCGTTCCGGCGTGTTCAATGCGCTGAGCGCGGTGTACAGCGTGGTGGTTTTACCGGAACCGGTAGGCCCGGTCACCAGGATGATGCCGTGCGGCATTTCCAGTGCATGCACGAATTTCTTCTGAATGTGATCATCGAAACCCAGCGCCTCGAAATCCAGCACGATGCTTTCGCGGTCAAGGATACGCATCACCACGCTCTCGCCGTGCGAAGTGGGCACGGTGGAGACACGCAGGTCCAGTTCCTTGCCCTGCACCCGGTGCATGATGCGACCATCCTGCGGCAGGCGCCGTTCGGCGATGTTCAGCTTGGCCATGATCTTGATACGGCTGATGACGGCTGCGGTGGAGCTGGCCGGAGGCGCCTCTTCTTCCTGCAGCACGCCATCGATGCGGTAACGCACCTTGAGGCGGTTCTCAAAGGGTTCGATATGAATATCCGAGGCGCGCGCTTCGACTGCGCGTTGCAGGATCAGGTTGACCAGGCGGATGACCGGTGCCTCGGAAGCGAGATCCCGCAGGTGCTCCACATCTTCCAGCTCGCCTTCTGATTCAGCCCCCAGCCGCTCGACGATCTGGCCCATGGCGCTGCGCCCGCCGCCCAGCAGCTTTTCAATGCCATTTTCCACCTCGGAGGCGATGCCCACCTGGCGGATGATGTTCTTGCCACTGGCCATGCTCAACGAACGCACCGCGAACTCATCCCGCGGGTTGGCCATGATCACGGTCAGGTCATCGTCGGTTTCAGCAATGGGCAGTATCTGGTATTGCTTGAGAAAACGCACCGCGATGCCTGGCAGTTCAGGAACTTCCTCCGGCAGGTCGGTAGTGCGGATCAGCGGCAGGTCCAGCAAATGCGCTTCGGCTTCGGCCACGTCGCGTTCAGATACCAGCCCGAGGCGCACCAGCAGGGTCACCAGGTCGCCGCCATTCTGCTCGCGGTAGGTTTCCGCGCGTTTCAGGTCGGCCGCTTTCAGGCGGTTGTTGTTCAACAGGAATTCGCAGACGGCATCAGTCACTGCGGAAGGTGATTCCTGCATGGCTGCTGACTGCTGTTCCGTTGCTTGCACTGTCCTTGCCCCTGTCTGTGTCGTTAGCTGGTTCGAAGTCTGTGTCGCTGCGTGTGGCGAAATAAAAATCGCCGCATGCCGCCGCTGCTGCTGGCGAAAAACGGCCGTGACCCAACCGGCGGGCTGCCGCCGCGCTGCGCGGCCGCCGTATTCCGGGAATTATACGTTACGCCGGCCTGCAGATGAGTAAACACCACTGCCGCGGCGGACCGCCCGTGGCCCGGAAAGCCACCCCGGATGGTGGCACCACACCATCTGCGAAGCACACTGAACTGACACTAGGCTCAGGCTTCGGTTCCCCGGCGGCTAGTCCTCACCTTTCTTTTTCGTCAACAGGCGGACCGCATTCCAGCCGACAAACTGTTCCACCAGCCGCCGGTTCATCAGTACCCAGACAAAGATGGGCGCCAGCGCCGGAAAGATCAGCGACCCCAGCTGATAGCCCAAAGCAATGGTGGTGTCCGAAATACCGGCATCCTGCACGATCTGGTGGGTTTGGGCGCCAAAGTTGAACGCCAGCATCTTCAATGACTGGAACACCACACCCCAGATCTGAACGGCGGTAATCGTGACATAGCCCACCAGCAAAATGATGATCTTGCGGAACCAGCGCTCATCCGAGCCCATTACCAGACCAAACAGTAATGGCAGGCCGTAGGTATAAACCAGCGGGTTGACGATAAAGCCCAGCATTTCGGTAGTGCCGTCCCGGAAGGTGTACTGGATGGTGGTCTCCACCTGGAACAGGAAATGCTGATTGGGTTCCTTGACGATCTGGTTGAAATGACCGCCCAGCAGATCCGACAGGATGACATCGGATATCATCCGCGCCGGCGCGCCGTGAAACGCGGACAGGTAAAACCACAACATGAAGCCAAACAGCATCCACAGGCTGGCCAGGATCAGCAGTTCACTGAGCTTCAGCTCATCCGCATCGGCAGCCTCTGGCAGTACGCCCTCCTGATCTTCGGGCTCAGCAGCCGTGGGGGACAATTCATTGCGTTCACTCATCGCTGTTTATCCTGTCCAGTGACGCGCATTACGGAACATGCGCTGCCACGGTGAAACCGGACCCCAGTCATCGGGTGCCCAGGAAAAATTGGCGGTTCTCAGGGTACGTTCCGGATGGGGCATCAGTATGGTCACACGGCCATCCTCATTGCACAGACCGGTTATGCCCTGTGGCGAACCATTGGGGTTTTCGGGGTATTGTTCCGTTGGCTGCCCCTGGGTGTCAACGAAACGCATGGCCACCAGCCCGGCGGGGGTTTGCTCAGGCACGGAAAAAGACGCCCTGCCCTCACCGTGCGCTGAGGCCACCGGCAGGCGCGAACCCTCCATGCCGGCAAAGAATACCGACGGCGAGGGAGTGATCTCCACCAGCGCCAGCCGCGCCTCGAACTGCTCGGACCGGTTGCGCACAAAATCGGGCCAGTGGCTGGCGCCGGGGATGATGTCGCGCAGGGCCGACAACATCTGGCAACCGTTACACACACCCAGTGCAAAACGGTCATCGCGCGCCAGGAATGCCCTGAACTCATCCCGCAGCGGCTGATTGAACAAAATGGACTTGGCCCAGCCGCGTCCCGCGCCCAGTACATCGCCATAGGAAAACCCGCCACAGGCGACAAATCCCTGGAACGCATCCAGCTGGTGGCGGCGATGGATCAAATCCGACATGTGCACGTCCACCGCTTCAAAGCCGGCCTGGTCAAAAGCAGCAGCCATTTCGATATGGCCATTAACGCCCTGTTCCCGCAAAATGGCCACCCGCGGACGGGCGCCGCGGGCAATCATCGCGGCGGCGGGGTCTGCTTGCGGGTCAAAGCTCAACACCGGCGCGATACCGCGACGGGTCCAGTCGCATACCCATGCCAGCTCCTCATCGGCGCATTCCGGGTGATCACGCAAACGCTGCACCGCGTGGCTGGTCTCACTCCACAGACGCTGCAGGGCCGGCAAGGATTCCTCAGCCAGCACCTGTCCGCGGGCCTTCAGCCGCAATTGCTGATCGTCCGCCAGTTGACCGATGTCGCTGCACAGTGCTGCCAGGCCGTGATCGGCGAGTATTTCCCGGACGCGCGGCAGATTCGCCGCCTGCAGCTGCACCACCGCACCGGGCTCTTCGGCGAACAGGGCAGACATAAAGTCTTCGGCCGCCACGTCCAGGTCAATATCCAGGCCGCAATGTCCGGCAAAGGCCATTTCACACAGCGTGGCAGCCAACCCGCCATCAGAACGGTCGTGGTAGGCCAGCAACAATCCTTCACGGTTGAGCTGCTGAATGGCGCTGAAAAAGCCGCGCAAATCAGCTGCTGAATCCAGGTCGGGAATGGCATCGCCGAACTGCCCGTAGACCTGCGCCAGAGCCGAACCCCCCAGGCGGTTCTTTCCCCGGCCCAAATCGATCAGCAGCAAGCGGGAGTCGCCCGCGTCGGTGCGCAACTGCGGGGTCAGGCAACGGCTGACATCGCTTACCGGTGCAAAGGCTGAAACAATCAGCGATACCGGTGATGTGACTTTGCGCTGCTCGCCGCCTTCCTGCCAGCGGGTCTGCATGGACAGGGAATCCTTGCCCACCGGGATAGCGATGCCCAGCTGCGGACACAGTTCAAGCCCCACGGCGCGCACGGTATCAAACAGGGTACTGTCCTGACCCGGTTCACCAGCAGCTGCCATCCAGTTGGCCGACAGGCGAATGTCAGAAATACGGTCAATTGCGGCCGATGCGATATTGGTCACCGCCTCGGCAATGGCCATGCGGCCTGAAGCAGGGCCATTGACGATGGCCAGCGGGGTGCGTTCACCCATGGCCATGGCTTCGCCGTGGTCAGTGCGGAAACCGGCCAACGTGACCGCCGCATCAGCCACCGGCACCTGCCAGGGTCCGGCCATCTGGTCACGCGCCACCAGGCCTCCCACGCTGCGGTCACCAATGGTGATCAGGAAGGATTTGCTGCCCACCGTGGGAAAACGCAGCACCCGGCTCAATGCGTCAGACAACCCCAGACCCTGCGTGGTGAACGGACTGACGGCAACGGACTGGCGTTCGGCCGTGCGGTGCATGCGCGGTGGCTTGCCCAGCAGCACTTCCAGCGGCATATCCACGGCATCCGGCCCCAGCAGGCGATCGGTAAGTTTCAGCTGGCGCCTGGCGGTGGCGGTGCCCAGCACGGCATACGGGCAGCGTTCGCGGGCACAGAGTTGCTCAAAGCGTTCCAGGCTGGCCGGGTCCAGCGCCAGCACATAGCGCTCCTGCGCCTCGTTGCACCAGATTTCCATGGGCGACATCGCAGTGTCTGCCTGCGGTATCTGGCGTAACTCGAGCGTTCCACCCTGGCCGCCATCATTCAGCAGTTCCGGCAGGGCATTGGACAAACCGCCAGCACCGACGTCGTGTATGGACAGGACCGGGTTGGCATCACCCAGGGCCCAGCAGGCATCAATGACTTCCTGGCAACGGCGTTGCATTTCCGGATTGCCGCGCTGCACCGAGGCAAAATCAAGTTCCTCCTGGCCCTGGCCGCTGCCCACCGAAGACGCTGCCCCGCCGCCCAGACCAATCAGCATGGCCGGACCGCCCAGCACAATAATGCAGGCCCCTTCCGGCAATGGCAGCTTGTCCACCAGGTTCTTGCGGATACTGCCCAGCCCGCCCGCGATCATGATGGGCTTGTGGTACCCCCATAGCCGGTCTCCCACTTGCTGCTCAAACGTGCGGAAGTAACCGCACAGCGCGGGCCGGCCAAACTCGTTGTTGAATGCGGCGCCGCCGATCGGGCCCTCGGTCATGATACCCAGCGCGCTGGTGATGCGTGCCGGCCTGCCGTGCTCCTCGCGCCAGGGAAAGCGGTAGCCCGGGATATCCAGATGGGAAACTGAATAACCGGTCAGGCCGGCCTTGGGTCGTGCACCCCGGCCGGTGGCGGCCTCGTCGCGGATCTCGCCCCCGGAACCGGTGGCAGCTCCGGCAAACGGGGAAATGGCGGTGGGGTGGTTATGGGTTTCCACCTTGATCTGAAAAGGCAGCGCTTCCTCCGTCCAGCCATAACTGCCGCTGTCCGGCTGAATGCCAAACCGCTGGCCGGCGGCACCATCGATGACGGCGGAGTTATCGTGGTAGGCAGACAGCACGCCATCAGGCGAGCAGGCATGGGTATTGCGGATCATCGCGAACAATGACTGTTCGGGTGTTTCGCCATCAATGGTCCAGCTGGCGTTGAAGATCTTGTGCCGGCAATGTTCGGAATTGGCCTGGGCAAACATCATCAGCTCGGCGTCTGATGGGTCACGCTGCATGGCCCGGAACGCTTCCACCAGGTAATCGATTTCGTCATCCGACAGGGCCAGGCCCAGTTCCGTATTGGCGCGCTGCAGCGCATCAGCGCCTTGCGCCAGCACCGGCACGTGTACCAGCGGGCGCGGCGCATGGTGGGCAAACAGCGCTTCGGCATCTGCCAGCGAGTCGATGACGGACTGTGTCATGCGGTCGTGCAGCAAGGAAGCAACGTCTGCGCGGGCACTGTCAGCAAGCCCCTGCAGCCACCAGGCCGTGCCGCGCTCAATGCGCAGCACATCATTCAGCCCGCAACGCGTGGCGATATCGGTGGCCTTGCTGGACCAGGGCGATTGGGTACCCAGCCGGGGCACCACCAGGAACAACCCGGCGGAATCGAGCGATTGCACCGCGGAGCCGTGCAGCAGATCTTCCAGGCGGCCAATAGCCTGCCCGGTCAGTGCTGCGGCGGATTCAATAAAGTAGACGTGTTGCGCGCTGACCGCAGGGCGTGTGCCACAACGGTCATGAATCTGTTCGATCAGCTTGTCGGCGCGAAAAGCGGATAGAGCGGGTTCGCCCAGCAGGCAGGTGAACTCGGACAAAGTCTTACTCCCGGGTTGGATTGGCAAACTCAGCTATTCGCTGCCTTGTTCCGGCGCCGGGCGGCATGCCGCTCCCGTGAGTCACCGGCTCTTGGCCGGGCATTCTAACGCATCGGGGTGCCCGGCGGGCACCCCGATTGTGCGCGTGTGGCGAATTTCCTGGGACGGACCGCCTGGCTTATTCAGCCGCGACCACGCCGTTCATCTGGTCAAGGCGCTGACGCAGTGTTTCCGGCGGCACGTAACCGGGGATCAGCTGCCCGCTGGAGGTCAACAGCGCCGGCGTGCCGGTTACACCCAGTTCAATACCCAGCTGATACTGGTCCGCTACCGGGTTTTCACACTGTTTCGGGTCCGGCTCCTCGCCCGCCTTGGCAGTGGTCAGAGCACCCTGCTGATCACTGGCACACCAGACCGAAACCGCCTTGTCATATGACGCGGAACCGATGCCGGCACGCGGAAACGCCATGTAATGAATGGCAATACCCTGCTCATTGTATTCGGCCATCTGCGAATGAAGTTTGCGGCAATAACCACAATCGATATCGGTGAACACGGTAAGGTCATACACCGTCTCTTTGGGTGCGAAAGTAATCAGCTTGCTGGTGTCTATGTCATCCAGCAATTCCTTGCGCACGGTGGACTTGGCCAGTTCGGTCAGGTCATCGCGGGTTTCCATGTCAATGACACGGCCCTGCAACAGGTATTTGCCATCGTCGGTGGCATAGACGATATCGCCGTTCACCTGTACCTGCAAAATACCATCAATGGGCGTTTCCGAAACCGCAATGGAGCGCGCGGTAGGCGCCAACGTCCGGATGCGCTCTTCCACCAGGTCGAACTTGTCCTGATCCTGGGCCAGGGCTGAAAAACTGCAACCGATGGCCAGCACGGCCAGGCATGAATTCTGTAGTGAGCGCCTCATGGCATACCTCTCATTATGTGGTCTTTGAAAATGTGCCTCTGGGGCGCGAAGCTTAACACGTAGACGGATGTGATTCGACGCGTAACTTGGTGTCCCTGATTGAGAGAACACCTGTAATTCAAAAAGTTCAACAGTTGCCTGATCTTTTGCACCGCCAGCACGCGGCGATTGCCGCTGGCGCTGATCACCCCCTGGGATGATGCCGGGCGTGCAGGTTCTTCAGGCCTTCCCGTGCGATATGGGTATAGATCTGCGTGGTGGACAGATCACTGTGACCCAGCAGCAGCTGAACCACGCGCAAATCCGCGCCGTGGTTCAGCAAATGGGTGGCAAATGAATGCCGCAACATGTGTGGCGACACGTCCTGGCGAATACCGGCCGTTGCCGCGTGGCGCCGCACCGCATGCCAGAATGCCTGGCGGGTCAATCCGGTTTTGCGGTTGCTGACGAACACCACTGGACAGGACTGTTGCCCCATCAGCGTGGGCCGGGCCTCGTTGAGGTAGCTCTGCAACCAGCTCATGGCTTCCTCGCCCAGCGGTACCAGGCGCTCCTTGTTGCCCTTGCCGGTAACACGCACCACACCCTGATTTAGGTTGACCCGGCTGAGCTCCAGCCCGACCAGTTCACTGACTCGCAGACCAGTGGCGTACATCAGCTCCAGCATGGCGCGGTCGCGCATACCCAGCGGGGTGGAGGTGTCCGGTGTTTCCAGCAAGGCGGTCACCTGCTGTTCACTCAGCGCCTTCGGCAGGCCACGCCCCAGCTTGGGGCTTTCTATCAGCTCGCAGGGGTTTTGTCCGATCAGGCGTTCGCGCAGCAGCCACTGGTAGAACTGCCGGAATCCGGCCAGGTAGCGGGACAGTGAACGGGGGCTGCTGCCCTGCTGCACCCGCCGGGCAAGAAACTCCAGCAGGTCTTCCCGTTGCGCAGTTTGCAGCGAACGGCCACGCGGCAGCAGGTGCTGCGCGAGCAGATTCAGGTCATAGCGATAGGATTCCAGCGTATTGCGGCTGAGACCACGTTCGGCCCAGACCGCATCAAGGAAGCGGTCGACCAGGGGATTTTCAAGCTGGGGCAAAGGTCTGCCCGGGCCTCAGGAGGCCCGGCGTTTGCGTTCTTCCTGCAAATGATTCATCCACTGTTGCGCGGCGGACTTGGTTTGCGGAAAGCGGCTGGCCCGGCCCCAGTCGCCACTGGCGCGGTCGAAATTCCCCAGGTTGAACTCGGCCATGCCACGCAACAGGTAGGCTTCGCCGGTTTTGCGGTCATCCAGTCCGCCCTTGGAAATGGCATTGTCCAGTGCTTCCTTGGCGGGCGACCAGCGCTCCATATCCACCAGGATGTAGGCCCGGCGCAGGTCAATTTCGCCTTTCGCTGCGATCGCTCCGGCTTTCTCGTAAGCGAACAGCGCTTTTTCCATTTCTTCGGCCGAATACCAGATATCCGCGATGGCGGTCCAGTGTCTTTCACTGCCTTCAACGATGCCATCCTGAATGCCTTTCTGCAGCACCTCGGCCGCCTTGTAAGGCACGTTGGAATTGGAATACAGCCCGGACAGATAGAGGATATCGGCCTGCGTATTCATCAGGCCCTTGCGGTAGGCCAATGCGGCCACGGCCAGCGCCTTGTCATCATCCTTCAGGTTGTAATAGGTTTGCGCCAACTGCGTCCAGTACATTTTCTTGTCTGGCCAGTGGGTGATCATGATCTCCAGCGTGTCGGCTGCCTGCGGATACTGCTCCAGTTCGTAATGCGACGCCAGCTTCAGCTGGTACCACGGCTCCTTGGGCTTGTCTTCCATGGAGATGGCGGTTTCGATGGCTTTAAGCGTTTCGCGGTAATTTTCCATCTGCGCATAAATGGATGCTTTCAGCACGTAGGCTGATGAGGTGATTTTGTCTTCCGGTGCGGTACAGAACCACAGGTCGAGGCGTTGCAGCGCATCCTGGTAGCGCTCTTTCATAAAGTACAGCTGCGCAATCTGGTACATCAGCGCGAAATGCGCCTGGTTGGGCAAGGCGTCCAGTTCGACGGCTTTTTCGAAATTGCGCAGAGCCGGATCATAGTTTTCCCGTGACCATTCCACCTGGGCCAGGGCCTGGTACAGGATGGCCTGCAGGTACTCATCACGGCCGGCGCGGCCGAGCATCTTGTTCAGCTCGTTGTAGGCCGAGTCGAATTTCTTCTCGCCAACGTCTTCATACACCTCGTTCAGCTGTTTCCAGGTGGCTTCGTCCAGCGCCTTGGCACCAACTTCACGCTTGGTGTTGCACTGCCCTGCCTGCGCCCACGCGGCCGACATCGGGGCCAGCAACACGCCAGCAGCCAGCGACAGCATGCACAATGTTTTTCCTGAGCGTCGGGTCATGTCAATAACCTCCGGCGTCGTCGAGGCTGAAATCAATTATCTGGGTGGCTCGCCGTTCCACCGCCACACCGTCTACCACGCGGGGTTTGAACTTCCATTTCAGAATGGCGCGGATGGCTTCGCGGTTGAAAATACGCGCAGGATCCGCTTCGACCACGCGCGGGTCTTTCACCGTGCCAACCGGTGTAATGGTGAACTCGACCTTGACCCAGCCTTCAATGCCACCAATGGCGGCATCACGCGGATACATCGGGCGGATTACCACCACCGGAATGATATCGCCCTCGGCAGTCTGGTCCACCTGCTGGAAATTACCCAGGAACATACCGTCACCGCCCACCAGCGGAACATCCAGGTTGGGCATGTTCATCTGTGGCATCGCCTGGGTCGGCTGGTTCACCTTGGAAATCTGCATCTTCGGTGGCGGTGGCGGATTCTTTGGCGGTGGCGGCTTGGGCGGTTTACGCCGGCTCTTGGTGGTGACGTCGTCCGGAATGTCCACCGGGCCGAAGTGTATGCCTGCGATCGCATCCAGTTCGGCACGGTTGCCGGCGCCGGAAGAGATCAGCGTGTGCATGAACAGAAACAGGCCAAAAGTGACTCCGATAGCCACCAGGGCTGCTATTAATATGCGAAGTTTACTCATGTCTAGTTGCCCGGTGTTTCCGCTGAAATGGCAATGCCCTGCACGCCAGCCAGCTTGACTTGATCCATGACCTGAGTGACCGTGCCAATGCGTGAACCGCGGTCAGCGATGATCACCACGCTGCCTTCCGGGTTTTCCGCCTTGGCCCGTTCTACCATTTGCCGCACTTCACGCAACTCAATGTGACGCTTGGCCATCCAGATATCGTCATTGGGTTTGACCCCGATGAGGATGGTTCCGTTCCGTAACTTTACCGCCTGGTCGGCTTCGGGCTTGATAATGGTCGCGCCCGTCTCCTTGGTAAACGAGGTGGTAACGATAAAGAAAATCAGCATGATGAACACGATGTCCAACATCGGTGTGATGTTGATCTCCGCGTCTTCTACATGTGCATGCCTTCTCGCCATGCAAGCTTCTCCGTTAGGTTGACGCCGCAGTTTCCGGCGTCAACTGGTGACTAGTGATGCTGGAGCAGGTCTTCCAGCTTCTCGGATTCGATATTGGCTTTGTGCTCCAGCCAGGTGCCGAAATACACGCCTGACAAAGCGGCCACCATTCCGGCCATGGTGGGAACTGTGGCCATGGAAACGCCGCCAGCCATGGCGCGGGCATTGCCGCCACCGCTGTAGGTCATCACGTCAAACACCGTGATCATTCCGGTCACGGTGCCGAGCAAACCCAGCAACGGGCAGATCGCGATCAGCGCCTTGATCAGCCCGATATTGGCCTTCAGTGACAGGGCTGTTTCAGAAATCATCCCTTCACGGATTTGCTTGGCATACCATGATGTGCTGTCAGGCCGTGCTTCCCAGGTCGCCAGGATGGCTTTGCGGCGGCCGGGGTGAACCTTGTACATGTACCAGATCCGTTCCAGGATCAAAGTCCACATCAGGAACAGCACAAACATGATGCCCCACAGCACGTCACCACCAAGCTCCATAAACGCCCGGATGGCAGCGACGGCTTCGTAAAACCAGATCATGCGCGGCGCTCTGCCAACCGGGCGATGATGCCTGCCGCCTGTTCTTCAAGCGTCTGGATCAGGGCCTTGGCTTTACCTTGCAGGAAGCTGTGCAGCAGGGTCAGCGGAATGGCTACCACCAGGCCCAGTACCGTGGTTACCAGCGCGGTGGAAATACCACCAGCCATCATGCGTGGGTCACCGGTACCAAACAGCGTAATCATCTGGAATGTGGCAATCATGCCGACAACCGTACCCAGCAGGCCCAGCAGGGGCGCCACCACGTACAGCACCTTGATAAAGCTCAGGCCGGTTTCGATCGGCGCCGTTTCCCGCAGGATGGCTTCATCCAGCTTCAGCTCCAGCGTTTCAATATCGGTATCAGGGTTGTCGGTATAAACGGCCAGCACACGGCCCAGCGGATTCTTCTTGTCGGCCACGTCACTCTTCATCTGGCGCCGGATGCGGCCGCCGGTGGAGTACAGTGAAAACGCTTTCCACAAGCACAGCAGCAAGCCGAACAGACCCACACCGATGATCACATAACCGACAATGCCGCCATCTTCCTTGACGCGTTCCAGCGGTGTCTTGGATTGCACCACGGCACGCAGGATCTGACCACGGGTAAAGTCCACGGCCATCGGCGTCATGGCACCCGGGCTGGTGGATTCCAGATCCTCAGCCATATTCTGGAAACGGTCGGCCGGTTGACGGGCCAGCTCAATCAGGTGCTCACGGCTCTTGCTGGTATCCCAGTCAAGGAACTGGCCATCGCTGACCGCGTTGAATACGCCCACGCGTACCACTTCGAGATTTTCTTTCTCGCCGCTGGTGCGTTCCACCGGCGCGACAAACTTGACCACTTTGCCGGATTCGGCAATTTCAGTGACCATGGCTGACCATAACTGGCGTAGCTCCGGCACGGTGGGCAATTCACGCCGCTGAGCCAGGTCCGACAGAAACTTCGTGCGGTTTGGCATCTGCGCGGTCACCATGGAATCATCCAGGGCGGCCTGGATATCGCCGGCGGCCTGGCGTACCACGCCAAACAGTTCGCCGAGGTTGCCCATACGTTCCGCCAGGGTGGTTTCCAGCTCTGCCAGGGCGCGCTCGTTCTGGTCGTATTCGTCACGCAAACGGTCGGAACGGGCGTTCTCGCTGGCCAGTTCCTGCCTGGCCTTGGCCAGCAACTCACGTTGGTTATTACGATCACGAACAAATTCAGCTTCACGCTGTTCGTTGATCTTGGTCTCAGCACTGGCCGCTTCGCGCACCATGCGGGCCAGTTCGTCCAGCGTCTGGGCACTGGCTACCGGGCTGACAGCGGTGGCGGCAAGCGCCATCATCAGAATAAACTTTTTCATTGCGCCACCTCCGGACCCGGCACGGGAAGCATCACGAGATTGGGTGCCTTCTCATTCTTGGCAATGGCGATGCCCTCTTTCACTTCCAGCTGGTAACGGCTGGGCAGCTCTTCGAATGCGCGGGTTGCCGGATTGAACCAGCCGGTGGAGGACTGGTCACTGGTCTGGTAGACCAGCAAGGTGCGGCCTATGCGCAGGAAATCCACGGTCTGTCCGGTAGTGGGCAGGGTGTCTGCATAAGACTCTGTGGTGCGGCCATATTCCAGCTCGCCCTGGTAAGCTTCCATTACGCGGCGGTATTTCTCCGATGCGGTGACTTCCGCCTGGTCCATCATGTTGGCCAGGCGCTCTACCCGCGCCCGCCGTTCTTCAATGCGGAACGGGACGTCAGCCTCGACAATCTGGCCCAGCGCCTCGATCATTTCCAGCATCAAGGGCACCACGCCACGATTGGTTTCTTCCAGGCCGGCCAGTTGGTTATTGATCGACTGCACTTCATTGCGCTGATCCGTAACGACCTTCTCCAGGTTCTCGTTATAGATCTTCAGGCTTTCAACTTCACGCACCACCGAACGGTACTCGGCGAGCAGGTCCTGGGTTTGCTTGGCCAGGCTGTTGATGCGTTGTTGGGAAGCAGCAGAATCCTTGTTGATTTTAGTTTCTGTCCGCACGGTTGTATCCAGAATCTGGGCCTGGGCAATACCCAGCCACAGCACGGCGGAACTGGCGATGAGGCTGGCCAGTATCTGACGGTTTATCAATATTTTTGGCATGACCTGTTTCCAATTGGTTCTGTCGAAGAAAGTTCGAAAGGGAGGAAAACCTGTACTGTGCATTAAGCCTTCCATTCTTCCGGGCGGATCAGGATAACCGAACCTTGCGGTTCAATTCCACACATGTATTGCAATCAAGCACTTCGGCAATTCCCCCGCGTATGGCCAGCGTGCCGCTTTAGCGATAGAGGGGGATTGCATTGCGGTCCAGCATAGCAGACGATTTCATCTACGAAAACAAGCGTACACAAAATCGGGGATAATTCCCATACCAACATCATCGTATTCAGGCCTATGTCAGCATCTAACCAGCTCGCCGCTGCAACGCGGCAGGCAACCGCTATGCCGTGCGGATTGCCACGGCGCCTCATGATCATAATTTACGACACTGTGATTGTCATCGCCCTGTTGATGGCGGCCACCGCGTTGATGCTGCCGTTTCAGTCAGGACCCCACATGGCCGGCAAAGACCCCTGGTATACCGCCTACTTGCTGGCGGTGTGGTATGGCTACCTGGCCTGGTGCTGGCGCCGTGGCGGGGTAACCCTGGGCATGCGTTCCTGGCGCGTCAGACTGGTTTCAGACCAGCCCGGCCCACCCGGCCATGGCCAGTGCGCCATTCGGTTTGTCTGTTCGCTGGCATCTGCCGGACTGGCAGGGCTGGGCTTCCTGACCTCGCTGCTGGATGCACACAAGCGCTGCTGGCATGACCGGGCCAGCCGCACCCGGCTGCTGTTTACGCCCAAAAACGCCGCTTCAGACTGAGCGCCGCAAAATCAATATGGCCCCAACCGCCAGCAACAACGGCGGCAAGCCGATACTCAATAATGCGGGCAACTGGTAGGCATCGCCGAAATTCTGCGCCATGCGGCTGATGATCATGAAGACACCGCCCAGCACCATGCCGATAAACATGCGCACGCCGACGTTCTGACTGCGCGCCGAGCCAAACACAAACGGCATGCCGGCCAGTACCAGCGCGATTACCGTAAACGGAAAAGCAATTTTTTCCCAAAACGCGGCGATGTAAACCGTATCGTCCAGCCCGTTCTCTCGCAGATAACCCAGATAGTGCGTCAGCGACCTCAGCGACAGCCACTTGGGCCGCGTGACCGCCGAATCCAGCAGTTCGGGCTCAACTTCCGTTTCCCATTCACGTTGCTGCAAACGATTGACACTGGCCCCCGACTCATCAAACCGCACTTCGGTGACACCATCCAGTGTCCAGCCATCCTCTTTGTGAGACGCGCTGGCCGCCCGGGTCACGGTTTTAAGGTCGACCTGGTCGGAAAATGAGTAGATCACCACGTTGTTGAACTCGACCGACTGGGCACCACGGTCAGCAGAAAGCAGCGGCAACTGGATATTCACAATGTCGGCGCCGTCCCGCATCCACACGCCGCGCGGACCGCCAATAATGGCCTGTCCGACCATTTCACTCAGCCGGAACGCGCGCGCCTGGTGTTCCGCCGCCGGCGCCACCCACTCACCCATGATCATCACCGGAATGGTGATCAGCAGGGTGCCGGTTAAAGCCGCCAGCGCCAGCCGCAGGCGGGATACGCCCGAGGTGCGGAAAGCCACCAGTTCATTGGCCGCTGCCAGGCCGCCCACGCCAACCAGCGCACCCAGCAGCGCAGCCACCGGAAAGACCTGGTAGGACATGCGCGGA